>CANRDR010000001.1 GCA_947629425.1 uncultured Bacilli bacterium
ATACTACTTTAGGAGCGACAGCACCAGAATTACATTTGCCTGTAACAGTTACAGCATCTCAGCATATTGCAGCATAGTAAAGGATTTATATAAATCCTTTACAGAGGAAGTTTTCCTCTGTAATATAATATATATATAATATATATATAATATAATTAATACTTACTAAATTACTTATAGGTAAATTTAATGTAAAGTAAATTATGTAAAAACCTAAAATAAATATGGTTTATTAAAAAAAATATAAGAAATTATATTTTTTTTAATGATTTTATAAAAATTTATGATATACTTATTATAAGCATAGAGTATTTAGGATAAAATAATAATAAAATGAAAGTGAACTTATGCTAGATAGATTAAGGTAGGAGGTGAAATGGTGAAAACGAGAAATTATGTATTAATAGGAATAGTAGCAATATTATTATGTGTAGTAGGTGGAGTAGTAGGTGCAACATTTTCACGTTATACAAGTACAGCAACAGCAACACCAACTGCAAAGGTAGCAAAATGGAAAGTATTAGTAGGAAACCAAGACATATCTAGTGGTGAAACTAAAAGTTTTGATGCTACTGTAACATGGGATGAAAATGTAAATATTCAAACGGGTTTTATAGCTCCTGGCTCTAAAGGTAAAATGACATTTGTTATAAATGCTAATGAAACTCAAGTACCTGTGGACTATACAGTAAACATAAATACTGAAGAAATAAATTTACATAAACAAATAAAAATAACAAAAGTTACTGCAACTCCATCAGAGGGCACTGAAGCAGATTTATCGTCAATTGCTGAATCATCAACATATAGTGGAAAAATTGAGTTAAGTGAAATTTCTAAACCAGTAACAGTAACTGTATATGTAGAATGGGCAGCACAAGAAAATGATTCAGATGATACTACAATTGGTTCAACGCTTTCAACAATAAGTCTACCAATAACAGTAACAGCAAATCAAAGAATTGCGGGATAAAGGAATTATATATAATTCCTTTACAGAAACATAAGTTAGCACTTATGTCTCTGTAAGAGAATTAGAAAGAGGTAATAAATATGAATGAAAATAATGAAAAGAAAAAAAATAATAAACTACTTATAGTAGGAATTATAATACTAATAATAATTATATTAATATTATTATTACTTAATTATTTATTATTAAAAAATAATAAAACAATGAAAGAACGTGTACCTACAGGTAATGTAGATATATTTGAAATTAATTGTAATTATAATTGTGCATGTAATACTAATAATAATAGTGTAGATATAAATGGTAATTCAAAATGGGAATCTACTAATGTATTAAACTTATTCTCTAATCCATTCTTTGAAGGAGAAAATATAATAGCGCCATTATCTACTAATGCATATGAATTTGTTATAAGAAATTCTACTAATTTTAATGTATCATATAAATTAAATTTCTTAGAAGATAATGAATTTAATATTAATATGAAATTTCGTTTAAAAAGAAATGGTGAATATATAGCAGGTAATGATGAAGAATGGATTACATATGAAGTGTTGAATACATCTGTAGATAATTTAAGTACAAAAGGTTCTGATACATATTATTTGGAATGGAAATGGTTTGAATCAGATAACGATACTGAAGTTGGATCACAAATAGAAGCAAAATATATTTTAAATATAGAATTAAGTGCTAAACAATTATGAAAAAGAATATAAATAATAAAAAATCTTCATTAAAAATAATATTAAAAATAGCTGATATTATATTTACTACAGTTTTAATAATATTTATATTATTTTTATTAACATTAGTATTACTAAAAAAAGAAGGAAATACAATACATATAGGAGATTATTATATATTTAAAGTAGCGACTGGTAGTATGTATCCAACATTAAAAATAGATGATTTAGTATTAGTTAAGAAAACAGATAATTATAAAGTTAATGATATTGTTACATATTATGAAGGTACTAAATTTGTAACACATAGATTAATAAGTATAAATGGTGATGTTTATATTACTAAAGGAGATCATAATAATGTAGAAGATGATCCAATAAAAAAAGAAGAAATATTTGGTAAAGTTATATTAAATTTAGTATTTTTTAGAATATTATATGAATTATGTATAAATCCATTTTTTATGACTTTAATAGTACTCATAGTAATATTTATAAATGTAATTAAAAGGAAGGATAATAAATATGCTAAGTAATGTTTCTAAAAAAAGAAAAACTTTAATTTTTGTATTATTTACATTTATATTTTTAGATTTACTTTTATTAATTATAGTATCATTACCATTTACGAGAGCATTTTTTCAAAGTAATGCTACTAGTAGTGTTGATTTAGATATAGCACAGTTTAATTTTTTAGTTAATAATCAATTAGTACCAAGTGATTTAACAATTGATTTAGAAGAAACTTTAAATGAAGGTTATACAAAAGTAATACCTGGTAGTAGTGGTGTTATAGATTTAAGTTTAGATGCAAGTAATAGTGATGTAAAAATTAAATGTTTAATAAATTTTGATAGGGAAAATTCTACTAATTTACCTTCTAATTTAAAATTATATAGTGATGAAAATTATTCTAATGAAATTACAGATACTGAAATTGTATTAATAAATTATAAAGAAAAAGTAAATAAAAAAATATATTGGAAATGGATATTTACAGATAATACTGAAAATGATTATATGAATACAGAAATATCTTTAAAATTATCAGTAACTGCAGAACAAAGAATAAATGATACATTAGCAGATGCAATAATTAATAATGCTAAGAAGTTAGGTAGTACTATAGAAGGTAGAACTACATTAGGCTATCCACAAACATCACAAGGAAAACAAGGAAGTGATAGTAATGAAAAAGTATTAGCATCAACACAAGATGATGATTATGGCACAAGTTATTATTTTAGAGGCAATGTACAAGATAATTTTGTAAATTTTGCAGATATGTGTTGGAGAATTGTTAGAATACAAGGTGATAATTCTGTCAAATTAATATTAGAAGATAAAGACAATACATGCCAAAATGCAAATGGAGGATATAATACAACATATGAAGGGGCAGGAAGTAAAGGAGGAAGTAATGCATTTATAGGTATTACTGATTATGGGTATAAATTGATTGATACTTCTTATAGATTTGACTATAAAAATAATGGAAAATTTGCAAATGAAAAAGGTGCAAAACAAATGATAGATGATTGGATAAATAATACAGATAATATACCAGATAGTGATAAATCAAAATTAAAGGAAGAAAACTGGTGTTTAGGAAATCAAACAGACTGGTACGACTATAGTACAGGTAAACTATCAACTAGTTATAGTAGTGGAGTATATTCAGAAACGTATAAAAGACTATATGGATTAGGCGGTACACCAAAAAGTGTAACATTAAAATGCAATGGTGATCATGATGAAAAAGTAAGCGATTTAGGAGGTTTGTTAACAGTAGACGAAGTAACACTAGCAGGATATTACGGAACAGTATATTCATCTTATTTATATATCTATAATCAAAATTGGTGGTTAGCAACCTCAGCGTATCGTACATATGCTAATGATACTGCTTTCTTTGTTTATGGTTCTAGTATCGCCCACAGTGCAGTCAACTGGACTTACACCATTCGTCCTGCAGTTGTTTTAAAGCCTGAAATTGAAATATTAGATGGAGACGGAACACAGGGAAATCCTTACAACGTATCATCTATGAATGTTGCATCAGGTGAAATATCATAATTTATATAAAGTAAGAGTGAGAATATCTCACTTTTTTAAATAATAATAAAAAAGTGTAATTAAACACTTATTTATTATTATATATATCTATAATTATTTTATTAATTTCTTTTATTTTTTCATTAACTTTATTAATATCTATATTTAAAATATTTTCTTTATTAGTTAAATTATATTTATTTTTAATATCTAATATTTTTTTAGAACTATTATTTATTATTTCTGGATTAATTTTATTTATATTTTTAAATAATTTTTTATACATTTTAATATCATTTTTTTTATATTTAATCATAACTATATCATTACCTGCATTAATAGCATTAAAAATTCTTCTTTTTAAACCTGTAAAATCACGAGATGCATTCATTCTTATATCATCACTTATAATTAATCCATTATAGTTATATCTATTTATTAAATAATCATCAATTATATTTTTATTAATACTTGCTGGTTTTAAACCATATCCTTTTATTATTAAATGTCCTACCATTATAGCATCTACACCTTTTTTAATAGCGTATTCAAATGGTATAATATCTTCTTTTTCTAATGTTTTTAAATCTTTTATTTCAGGTTTTAAAAGATGAGAATCTTTATTAGAAGCCCCATGACCTGGAAAATGTTTAACAACTGAAATAATATTATGTTTTTTCATATTTTCCATAAATGGAATACCATATAAACAAACATCTTCAAAAGTACTTCCATAGCTTCTATTACCAATCGCTTTATTTTTTTCACTACGTACTATATCTAAACAAGGAGCAAAATTCATATTAACTCCAACACTTTTTAATAAATATGATGTTATATCATTTACTGTATTAATTATTTTTAAATCTCTTGTATATGCTTGTTTTAAAGGACTATATATAGTAGGTATTTCTTTAGGAAATCTATTAACTCTACCATTTTCTTGATCTATTGCAATAAATAATGGAATATTATTTTCATTTATTTTTTTTAATTTATTTATGAATGTTGTCATACTTTCTATAGATGTATAATTTTTTTTATAAAGTACAACGCCACCAATTTTATATTCTTTTATAAATTTTATTACTTCATCATCTAAATCATAAAAATCTAATCCAATCATAATCATTTGAGCAAATTTTTGATTTAAACTCATTTCATTAAAATTCATAGTACCACCACTTAATTCATATTATAACAAATAAATTTAATTTGTAAATATTAATAATTGTGCATACTATTTAATGGAGGTTTTATGAATTACGATTATAAATTTGGAAATAGTTTTTATAATTATTATAAAGATTATGGTATTAAAAGTACTAAATATAGAATTTTGGCACCAGAACAAGAACAGGAAGTACAACCTGGAATGGAATACTTAATGGATCCACTTCCTATATTTGATAATAAAAAATATATTGGAAGTGGAAAATTAAAAGATAAAGTTGCAATTATTACAGGAGGTGATTCTGGATTAGGTCGTGCTACAAGTGTTATATTTTCAAAAGAAGGAGCAAGTGTTGTAATAGTATATTTAAATGAAGATAAAGATGCAATGGATACAAAAATGTATATTGAATCATTAAATGGTAAATGTATTTTAATAAAAGGTGATATAACTGATAAAGATTTTTCTAAAGAAATAGTAAATAAAACTTTAGAAGAATTTGGTAAAATTGATATTTTAGTTAATAATGCAGGAGTACAATTTCAACAAGATGAACTAACTTGTATTAGTGATGAACAATTTGATAAAACTATGAAAGTAAATGTTTATGGAATGTTTTATTTAACTAAAGAAGTATTACCACACTTAAAAAGTGGAGCATCAATTATTAATTTATCAAGTGTAACTGCATTTTATGGAGAACCACAATTAATAGATTATGTAACAACAAAAGCAGCCATAGTAGGATTTACTAGAGCGCTTGCTCGTAATCTCGCTTTAAAAAATATAAGAGTAAATGCAATTGCACCTGGATACTTTTGGACACCTTTACAACCTGCCTGTTGGGTAAAAGAAAAAATACCATCTTTAGGAAGTGATGCCGCGATGGCAAGGGGTGCTATGCCTTATGAACTTGCACCTACATTTGTATTTTTAGCATCAAATGATTCAAGTTATGTAACAGGTCAAGTAATACACAATAATGGTGGACAAATAATGGGATAAATTTATCCTTTTTTTAATTATTATAAAATGTTATACTTAAAATAGAAATGAAATAGGTGTAGTATGAAAGATAAGATATTAAATTTTATAAAATATATATTTATAGTATTTAGTAGCATATTTTTTACTAAATATATGATTACATCAAATAATTTATTTATATATTCAATTGTAGCATTAATTTTTATATATTTATTATCTAATTATAAAAAAATAAATTTAACAAAATCTAATAAAATATTAATTATTATTTTTTCTATAATTTTATCATTTGTTGCAATAATAGGTATAAAATTAAATATAGAATCTGATTTAGTAAGTGGAAGCTATATAAATAATTATATGAATAATTTTAAATATACAGATATAATTGTACTTATTTTTTTAACAATAGATAATTATATATTAATAATTTATATAAAATATATACTAAATAAATATTTAAATAAAATTAAAATAAATAAAAACGTTGGTATTAATTCAAAATTAGAAGTATTATTTCTAACACTAATCTTATTTATAATGTATATCCCTTGGTTAGCAACATATTATCCTGGTATTATATTAGCAGATACAATTACACCAATAAGACAAGCATTAAATTTAGAACCATTAACTAATAAATATACAATTTTTTATACTTTTTTAATAAAAATATGTATATTTATAAGTAATATTTTTCATGGAAATGCATCTATAGGATTATTTTTATTAACAATTTTTCAACTAATTTATATTGCATTTTCAGAAAGTTATATGATAAATTGGTTAAAAAATAAAGGAATTAATAAAATAGTTATAATTATTTTAGTATTATATTTTGGATTAAAACCATTTTATGTTGCACAAAATATATCTATGTCTAGAGATCCAATATTTTCTATTTCTATTATGTTATTAACTCTTAATTTAATAGATTATATTATATCTAATGGAAAATTAATAAAAAATAAATGGTATATAATAAAAAATATATTATTAGTAATATTAATTTGTATAACAAGAAATAATGGATTTTGTGTACTATTATTTACTGCATTAATTATATTTATTATAAAAATATTTAAATCTACTAAAATTAAATATAAATTTTTTGGATTTTTAACTTTATCTGTTGGATTAATATATTTATGTATTTTATCTCCAATATATTCTAAGTTAGATATAAAAGAACCATTTATTGATACAGTATCTACAATGATGCAACAAGTAGCATATACTGTTACATATAATGGTAAAATTAATTCTCAAGAAAAAGAATATTTAAATAATTTAATGCCTTTAGATAAATATAAAGAATATTATAAACCATGTTGGATAGATATGTTTAAATGGAGTAGTGAATTTAATGATAAATTTTTAGAAGATAATAAACCTGAATTTTTTAAAACATATTTTAGTATGCTTATAAAAAATCCTTATAAATTTTTTAAAGGTTATGTTTTAAATACATATGGTTATTGGGTATTTAATAGATATGAATTAAATGAAGTAGATAATAATATAACAATAAGTGATTATAATAGAATAAATTATGGTATTGTAGATGGTATTTATAATATTAATATTTTAGAAAATAAATTATTTAATTTTAAAGATATATTTATATTAAATGATAAACATATAAGTTTAGCAATAATTAATTGGTTTATATTATTTATATGTTTACTTGCAATAATAAATAAAAAAAGTGTTTATATTACTGCATTAGCACCATCGCTTGGTTTATTTGTATCTTTACTTCTTGCAACACCTAATGCATATTGGCAAAGATACGGATTAGCAGAATATTATTTATTACCAATTTATATTATTATATTAATATTAATATTTAAACAAAAAAATAATGGAGTATAATTATGAAGTTAACAATTTTAATACCATGTTTAAATGAAGAAGAAACGTTAGAAAAAACAATAAAAACTGCAAAAAAATATTTAAAAAGAAAAAAATTAGATAAAACATCAGAAATACTTGTAAGTGATAATGGTAGTACTGATAACTCAGTAGCTATTGCAAAAAAAAATAAAGTAAGAGTTGTATCTACTAATATAAAAGGTTATGGTAGTGCATTAATAAATGGAATACGTAATTCAAAAGGTGACTACATAATTATGGGAGATGCTGATATGAGTTACGATTTTAATGATTTAGATGGATTTATTGAATCTTTAGATGAAGGATATGATTTAGTTGTAGGTAACAGGTTTATTGGAGGAATAGAACCTGGCGCTATGTCATTATCTCATAAATTAGGAGTACCATTTTTATCAGGAATTGGAAATTTGTTATTTAAAACACCGATAAAGGATTTTCACTGTGGATTAAGAGCATTTAAAAAAGATGAAATAGCTAAAATTAATTTACAATGTTTAGGTATGGAATTTGCAAGTGAAATGATTTGTAAATCTAGTATATATAATTTAAAAATGAAAGAAATACCAACTAAATTATATAAAGATGAAAGAAGTAAAAAATCACATCTAAAAACATTTAGAGATGGTTTTAGGCATTTAATATATATGATTAAATTAAAAATATTATTGAAATGAATTAAGTCTATGATATAATTATATATAATAGGAGTAGTTGTAATGAAAAAAATACTAATTTCAGTTTCAATAATATTTTTTTTAAGTTTTGTTTCATTATATGTATTAGCAGAACAAACATTTAATACTACTGTCTCTTTAGATAAAGAGTTTATTAGTGAAACAAATGAAGAATTCAATTTAACACTTAGTGTTAATAGTTTACCTGATGAAGGTTTATCAACTGGACAATTTTATATTGAATTTGATAATACTATGTTTCAAGTTGAAAATACAGATGGTATAATTTCAGAAGATAGTATAGAGTATAAACAAGGTAAAAATAATAACTTCTTTAATTCTATTACAACAACTGGAAGTACTTCTAAAATAACTATTTTAATTTATGATAATAGTGGTAATTTAAAAGAACCATTAAATAATGGTGATTTAATTAGTATAAAATTTAAATATATTGGTACTAAGACAGGTACTGAAACTTTAAATATATCAGGAGAAGGTTTTTCAACTATTCAAAATGATAAAATAGTTAATATTTCATCTACTTTTAATAATGCTACAATACAAATTAAAGATAAATCTATTAGTATTAATGATGATTTAGATTATTTTCCTAATAAACAATATGATATTAATAAAATATTTGATGTTGAAGGTGGAAAAATAGAAGCAAATGTTACATTAGATAATGTTTCAAATAATAATTTAACATATGTTTTAAATAAAAATGGAGAAGATGAAAATATTATAAATAAAGTTAATGTAAAATTAGATAATATTGATTCTAATAAATATAAATTAACAATTACTATACCTGAAAATGCACTTGAAAGTGGTAATTATTTATTTAAAATAATTAGTGGTGAAGTAGAATCAAATCAAGTTAGTATAAATATAGATAAATTTATACCTATTAGTGGATTTAATATAAAATATAATAATGAAAATATAGAAAATTTAAAAATAATAACTCACGATACTATAGATTTAGATATTGAAATAATACCAGACAATGCTACAGATAAAAAAATTATTTGGGAATTAGGAAATAATATGTCTTTTACTGATGTTGGAACAAGTACTTTATTAAAAAAACAGTTACAAGCACTTAATGAAGGAAAAAGTACAATAACTATTAAAGATTCAGAAAATAAAGTAAGTAAAACTATAAATGTAGATATTATTTCACCTACAAATATTATTTCTACAACTACTCCAGAAAGTAATATAACTGGTAATAATGCAATAGATACAAAATATGGTGGAACATTTAAAACAAATGTAAAATTTACAAATGTTGATGAACAAACAGAATTAAAAATAAAATTATTTGATTCAGATGACTCAGAAGTACAAAGTGACAAATATGAAATTACAGATGGAAAAACAATAATTAATAATAATTCTTATATAAAATTAAAAGTAGGTAATAATCAATTAGCTAAAGGAACTTATAAAGTAAAATTTGAATACAATTTAAATGATACAAAAAAAACAAAAAAAGATGGTGAATATGATATAACTATTAATGATTTTATACCTATAAATTCTATAGATATAGATGATAATATAACTTTAATAAAAGACGTTCCTTTTCCAATAAATTATAGTATTTCACCTGATAATGCTACTTATAAAAAATTAAATATAGAAAGCGATAATGAATCAGTTTCTGTATCAGATGATTTAACTAAGATAACTGGTGTAAATGTAGGAAATTCTATTTTAAAAATTACTACATTAGATGATAGTAATATAACTAAGAATATTAATGTAGAAGTTATTGATTATGATATTTCTTCGGATAAATATAAAATAGATATAAATAATAAAAAAATAACTAAAGTTGAAGATAAACTTAATTATAATAATTTTATTTCTAATATAAAAACTTCAAATGGAATAACATTAAAAGCCTTTAAAAATGATAACGAAATTAATGAAACGGATTTAATAGGTACTGGAACAGTACTAAAAGTATATTTAAATGATAATTTATATAATCAATATACTGTAATAGTTTCTGGTGATATAGATGGTATGGGAAATATAAATGCAACTGATGTTTTATATTTAAAAAGACATATATTGACTATAGATAATTTAAAGGATATTTATTTTGAAGCAGCAGATATAGATAATAATAAGATAGTTAATGCTATAGATATACTTTATATGAAAAGATATATTTTAGAACAAACAAGTGATGTTTGGGGTGGAAAATTATGAAAAAAATATTTTATATTATTATATTAATTACATTATTTAATACTACTAATGTATTTGCAGATACATTTAATATAGATATGAATTTTAATAAAAAAAGTGTAGTAAAAAATGAAAAATTAAATTTATCACTTGTTTTTGATAATTTAGTTGAAACTGGATTATCAACT
Source organism: uncultured Bacilli bacterium (assembly GCA_947629425.1). Lineage (GTDB taxonomy): Bacteria > Bacillota_I > Bacilli_A > RF39 > UBA660 > UMGS1124. The sequence continues at coordinate 10,842 of CANRDR010000001.1, forward strand.
GGTCAATTTTATATAAATTATGAACAAGATTATTATTCATTTTCATGTAATGATATTTCATATCATCAAGGTGTTTCATCATCAGAAGTTGATTGTAGAGATGATAATGGAAAAATAATTATTTTATATGTAGATGATGATGGTGGACTTTCACCAATAAAAGATGGAGAATTTATAACTTTAAATTTTTTAGTTAAAACTAATACAAGTATAGAAACATCTTTTAAATTAAGTGGTGAAGGATTTTCTAGTTTAATTGAAGATGAAATAGTAAATCAAGAATTTAATGATAGTATTTCAAAAACTGTAAATATTGTAGAAAAACAAATTGAGCCTGAAGATGAGCCTGAGGATGAGCCTGAAGTAATTCAAAAAAATACAGATTCTTATTTAAAAAGTTTAGAAGTAAAAGGATATGATATTAAATTTAATAAAAATATTTTTGAATATTTTTTAGAAGTAGAAAATAACATAGATGAAATAAATATTTCTGCAACATCAAATGCAAAAACTTCTAAAGTTAGTGGAACAGGTAAGAAAAAATTATATATTGGAGATAATGAGTTTAAAATAATAGTTACTGCAGAAAATGGTAATAAAAGAAATTATATAATCAATATTACTAGAAAAGAAAAAGAAGAAGTTAGTTTACCAGAAGATACAGATGAATACAAAGAAGATTCTAAAACAGATACAGTAGAAAATCCAAAAACAGGAAATAATAGTTTTATAATTATTAGTATTTTGTGTCTTGTAATAATTTCTATATTAGTTGTTAAATTTTTCAAAGGAAATTGTTTTCCAAAAGTGTAGGTGTATTATGAAAAAAATTATTAAATTATTATTATTAACATTTTTGTTTATTCCATTTTATGTAAATGCAAGTAGTACATTTACTTCTAGTTTATCAGTTAGCAATAACATAAAATTAGATCAAGAATTTAATGTATCAATTAATATATCTAATTTACCAAATACAGGTCTTGTTTCTGGACAATATTATTTAAAATACGATAATACAAAAATTAAATATTTAAATTATTCTTTAAGTCAAGGAAATAATGCTGATTTTAGTGTAAATAATACAGGTGATACAATTATTATTTTATATGTTGATAATACGGGTGGGGCTAATCCATTAAGAAGTGGATCTTTTGCAAATATTAAATTTAAAGCTTTAAAAGAAGGTAATGTTAATATTAGTTTAACTGGTGATGGTTTTTCTACTGTTAGTGATTCAATTATAAATTTAAGTACTAATTCTTCATCAAAACAATTTACGATTCAAAAAAAAGAAGAACCAACTACAAATGTTGTTGAAACAGAAAATAATTCAAATAATAACAATAATAATTCAAGTAATAATAACTCTAATACTACAAATAATAATTCAAATAGTAATACTAACAATAATACAAGTAATAATAATAGTTCAAATAATAACAATACAAATAATAATCAAGAAAAAGATTCTAATAATGAAAAAAATCAATTTTTAAAAAGTTTATCTATAGAAGGATATGATATAAATTTTAATAAAGATATATTAGAATATAATATTGAAGTACCAAATGATGTTACAAAATTAAATATAAATTATGAAACCTATAATAATACTGCTAAAGTAGAAATTATAGATAACGAATTAAAAGATGGAGAAAATGTTGTATTAATAAAAGTATTAGAAAATAATGAAGAAAAAGTATATAAAATTAATGTATTAAAAAAAGAAAAATATAAAAAAATAGAATTTGATAAAGTTAATATAATTAATGAAATTAATAATGGGCAAAAATTTTTAGAAATAGATATTGATTTATCATATAAATATAAAATAATAGAAAAATCTATAATTAAATTAATTAAAGATAATGATGTTGAAATAAAATTTAATATTAATGAAAAAGATAATAATATATATTATATTATTTTAAATAAAGAAATATTAGAAAATATAGATAATGATATAGATTTAAATATTAATAATAAATGTTCTAATAATTTAAAAATAGAAGATATATACATACTAAATTTATTAAATAATGATAACTGGTATAAAGAAATACCAATATATTATAATATTCATAATATTAATAATAAAGAAATTTATCTTTATGAAAATAATAAAAAAATAAATTTATTAGAAAAAATAAAAATAAGTGATGATTATTTAAAAATAAATTTAACTAATAAAAAAGAATATATATTATCTAAAAATAAAATAAAATCAAATAATAATATTATTAATATTATATTATTTTTAATACTAATACTATTTATATTAATTATAATTATAAGTTACAAATTAATAAAAACAAAAAATAAAAATATATGAGGTAAGTTTTATGAAAAAATATATAAAAATTATTTTATTAATATTATTTATACCTTTAATAAATGTAAATGCATTAGATGATTTAGATTTATATCCAACAGAGGAAAATAAACAAATAGGAGAACCATATATAAATCCAAAATGGATTGAATGGAATAATTTAAGTGATGAAGAAAAATCAAATATTAGTGTTATTCCACCAAAAATAATAACAGATTATGTATATAAACAAACTGATAAATATAGTTTATTTAATACTAAATACAAAACTATAGATGTTAGTATACCTTCGGAATATAATTTAAAAGATCATGATTATATGACACCTATTAAAAATCAAGGAAGTACTGGATTATGTTGGGATTTTGCAACTATTGGTGCAATTGAATCTAATATAAAAAGAACTTTAGGTAAAGAAGTAATATTTTCTGAAAAACAAGTAGATTATGCAACTACTGTTGGAGAAAATAGTATTATAGAAAAATATAATCCATATGATCCATATAGAGATGTTTTAAAAACTGAAGGTGGAGATTTTGAATTTTTTAATCCACTTTTTATGGGAGGAGTTGTTCCGCAAGAAAATGATGTATGGCAATATTCTTTGACAGATTCAAAAAAACACAGTTTATATGATGTCTTTGATCAAAGTCATATATCATATTATGTAACAGATACTGTTGATTTTCCTATGTTAGATACCAGTACTGCAAGTGATGATGAAATTGAATCATATGTAACTATGATTAAAGAATATATTCTAAAATATGGAGGAGTATATGTAGCAACAGTAACTCCTGATAGTAGAGGGGGTACATGCTATAATTCAAAATACAAAATAATTTATCAAACACCAGACTGTGAAGTAAAAGATGAAGATGATGGATCTCATTCAATGCTTATTATTGGATGGGATGATAATTATGATTATGGAGAAGAAACTAAAGGAGCATGGATACTTAAAAATTCATGGGGAAGTACTGATCATCCATATCCATATTTGGCTTATAAATCTGATGGAAGTACTCTTTATGGTGTAAAATCGACAGAAGAAAAAAATTGGAATTATGTATATGATAAATATACTGATTTAACTACAGTGAAAAAAAATAGTAATACTAATTATGAAATAAAATTTTTTAGAGACGGTACAGTTGATGAACAAATAAAAAAAATATTAATTTACACTAAATATAGTGATGTAAATTTTGATGTTTATTTAGTTAATAAAGAAAAAAAACAATTTATAAAAACAGTTAATGTTGAAAATGCTGGTATATATTCTATCCCTATAGAAGATATTAGTTTGGAAGGTGATGATTTTTCTATTTTAATTAATAGTTCAAGAAGTGTCAATAACCCTGAAGTTAGTATTTTTACTGAAAGAAATATAGACTCATTAGATAAAAAAATAAAATCATATACACAAAGTAAATACTTAGATTTAAATATTGTTAATGGTAATAAAAAAGTATTTAAAATAGGTTCTATTACACAAAATATTGATACTGGTGAGACTATTGAATATAAATTTTATCGTGATGATGAAGATGTGACAAATAATTTTACAGTAGAAAATAATTATGTAGTCAATAATAATGTCTTAGCAGATGTAACATTTGATCCTAATATTATTACAAATGATGAATATACTGTAAAATCATATTATAATGATGAATTATTAGATGAATATACATTTAATATAACTGGAACATTAGTTAAATCATTATCATCATCAATTAAAGATAAAATATCAATGAAAGTAAATGCTAATAAAACTATAGATGTAACAGTTTTTCCCGCAAGTGCAGTAAATAGAGATTTAAAATGGGAAGTATTAGATGATAATGTTGCAACTTTTTCTAACCCAGTTACAAAAACAGTAGAAAATATGAGTACATATTATAATTCTTTTAAAACATTGCATGGAGGAGATACAAAAATTAGAATAAGTACTATGGATGGTTCAGATGTAGTATTAGAACTAGATTTATCAGTTAATCCATTAACAGAAGATGTATCTATAACGGAAAGTAATATATTTTTAGGAATTAATGATACAAAAAGAGTAAATTATACAATAAGTCCACCAAATGCAAATCCAAATATATTTTGGCAATCTGATAGACCAGAAATTGCAGAAGTAAATCAATCTGGGGATATAACAGGTCGTAGTGAAGGAACAACTACAATAAGGGCTACAACAAAAGATGGCAGTAACATAACTAAAGAAATTAGTGTAACAGTAAGTGATTTTGATATAAAATCAGAAAAATATTTATTAGATGATACATATACAATAAATAAAATAAAAGATAATTTATTATATAATGATTTTATAAATGACTTTACTTTAAATAATAATATAACAGTTAAAATATTTAATAAAGAAACAGAAAAAGATAAAACGAAAACTATAGGTACTTCTGATGTATTAAAAACATATAAAAATAATGAATTAAAACATGAATATAAATTAATTGTATCAGGAGACTTAGATGGAGATGGTAAAATTCTTGCTACAGATATACTTTATTTAAGAAGACATATATTAAATCAAAGCGTATTAAATGATATATATTTTAAAGCAGCAGATATAGATGAAAATAATTCAGTAAATGCAATTGATATATTATATATGAGAAGATATATATTAAAACAATCAGATAATATTTGGGGTAACTAATCATATATTAATTAAAAGATTAAAGAAATTTTCTTTATCTTTTTTATTAACTTTAATATTAATAATAAAAAATCTTTAAAATATAAAAATAATATATTATAATATTTATATATAATAAAGAGGTTATTTATATGAATAATAATATAGAAAAAGAGGAAAAAAAATTAAAAATTTTAATTTTAATAATATTAATTTTAATAATCTTAATTTCTAGTTTTATGATTTATATAATTTTTAATTCTAAAATAAATTTAAAAGATAATATAAAAAGTAATAATTATGTTTCTTATATGGATTATGATGAAATAAATGATATAAGTGAATCTTACTTTTTAGTAAGTAAAAATAAAAATCAGTTAATTATTGATAAAGATAATAAAGTTATCAAAGAATTAAATAATACAAATTATAAAAATTTAAAATATATAAATGAATATTTTATATTAAGTAATGATACTAATTCAATTGTTATAAATAAATTAGGTGATATTATTTTAGAGTGTAATGGAATAATTAATAATTATAATGATTTAATAACTAATAAAACATATTTTGTAGTTTATGATAAACTAAATTTAAGTATATATGATAATAATTTTAATATTTTAAAAACATTACAAATAAATAATTATAAAAATGATATATATTTTATAAATGATGAAATATATATAAATAATAATATATATGATAATAATTTTAATAAAATAGATGAATATAAAAATTTAATTAATTTAAGTAATTATATTATTATAGAAAATAATAAATATAATATTATTAATTTAAAAACTAATGAAATCTTAGAATATAATGATATGGAATATATAAATGAACATTATATATTTAATAATGACGATAATACATTTATATTAAATAAAGATGGTAATATTATAGATAATTTAAGTAAAGTAAAATTTGATAATTATTATATAGATTATGAATCATGTAAAAGTGGTGGAATTTTAAAAGATAAATATGATAATATAGTTTATAATGAATGTTCAAAAGATTTTGATTTATCTAATATATTAAATGGTGTAATAATTGTAACAACTAATAATGAAATAATAAATAAAAAAGTAGTATTTCATGATAAAATAATAGAATCAAATGATGCTAAATTTATAGGAGATTATATTTTAGTATATCAAAATGATATTTATAATATATATGATTTAAAAGGTAATGAAATAAATATAAAAGATTCTATTAATACTTTTGGTAAAATATTTGATAATTATTATATAAATAATAAAATATATGATAATACATTAACTAATGTAATTAAAGAATATGATAATATTTATGAATATGAAAATAATGTATTTAAAATATCTATTGATGGTACTACTGGTCTTTATTATAATGATAATTGGTTAATAGATTTAAATAAATTTTGGGATATAACTAAAATAAATGATTATTATATTTTAAATAATATAGATGGATATACTGTTATAAAATTTAATGAATTAAAAAAAATAGATATAAAAATAAAAGATTTATATAATAATATAAATATAAATAAAATAAATAATATACAAAATAAAAAAGATGAAACTTTATTAAAAAAATATATATATATTTTAAATAAAAATATTAATTTAAAAGATTATAATGACAAATTTTTAAATTTATTTGAAATTATATCTAATAATAAAACTAATTTAAAAGAAAATATATTATTAAATTCATTAAATAAATTATCATTTATAAATACAAATGATTTTCTAGAATCTAATGCATTAGGATTATATTCTTATAAAGATAATAAAGTATATTATTCCAATAAAGAAGATATAGATAAATTAAATCATGTTTTATATCATGAATTAATACATTTTATAGATTATAATATTAATAATTATAAATATAGTATAGATTTTTATAAATGTGATAATGATTATTATATAATAGATGAATATAAAAATTTAGAAAATAAAGATAATTGTAAATATTATAAAAGTGTAAATACAGACTTTTTTTCTGAAGGTGAAACTGAGAAAATAAATATTAAATATTATAAGGATTATAAAGATACTACTTATATAAATTATATTAGAATATTAAATATATTAGATTATATATATAAAGAAGATGTAATAAATAATATATATTTTAATGAAAATACTAATTATGAATTTTATAAATTATTAAAAAAAGATATTAATATAGAAGATTATATTAATATGATAGAAATATTTAATAATGTAGATAATTTAGATAATAATAATGATTTAATTAAGGCAAGTGATTATTTAATAAAACTTTATGAAATAAAAAATAATAAGAAATGGTATTTAGATGATATATTTAAATCTTTAATATCTAATTTATTACCATATGATTTAAGCAATTATAAAGAATATAATGAATATATATTAGATAAAAAAAGTATACAAAAAAATATTATGGAAGAATATATAAAAAAGAATAATTTAACACATATAGAAAGTACTAATGATTTAAAAATGTTTTTGATAAATAATCAATATTATTACTATCTTGAATTAGATAATAAATATTGGTTAATTAAATATGATTTTAATAATAATAAAATATTAGAATTTAAAGAAACTAATTAGAGTTTATATAGATTAGAAAAAGAAATATTTAATAAATAAAATATTATATAAAAAAATATATTAAATAATTCTTTTTTATTTGAAATACAAACATATGTATGATATAATTTCTAATAGAAAGAAGATGTTTAGTTTGAAAATAATTAAGTTTAAAAAAGATAAAGGTAATAAATATAAAATATATTTAGATAATGATTTAATAATTGATTTATATGATGATGTTATTGTTAAATATAATTTAATATCTAATAAAGTTATAAATAATAAATTATTTGAAGAAATTACTACATATAATACTTTTTTAGATGGATATTATAAGGCTATAAAATTAATAAATAAAAGATTAAGAACAAAAAAAGAAATAGAAAATTATTTAGCTAAACAAAATATAAATAAAAAAGATATAGATAAAATTATAGATTTATTAGAAAAAGATAGCTATTTAAATCAAGATTTATATATTAAATCATATATAAATGATCAATATAATTTAACTTTAAATGGACCAATAAAAATAAAAAAAGATTTAAATAATTTAGGTATAAATAATAATATAGATGAATATTTAAATATATATAATTGGAATGATAGAATAGATAAAATAATAAATAAAAAAATAAAATTAAATAATAAATTAAGTAATAATGCTTTAAAAACTAAAATACTTAATGATATAATATATATGGGTTATGAAAAAGAAGTAATAGAAAAAAAATTAAGTATAATAGAAGTAAATGATAAAGATATATTAGTTAAAGAATTAAATAAAATAAAAAATAAATATGAAAAAAAATATAAAGATAATGAACTATATTATAGAGTAACTAATTTTTTATATAAAAAAGGTTTTAATATAGATGATATAAAGAGGTATTATGATGAAAACTAAATATGATAGAATGAGTAAGAGTGAAAAAAAAGAATTATATAATGATTTTAAAAAAGAAAAAAATGTATTAGTTTCTAAAATGAATAGATTTAATATAGTGTTAATTATAGGAATAATTTATAGTATATTAGCATTCATATATGATTTCTTTATGAAAAAGGGTACTTTATTAATAGTAATAGATATTATAGTATTTATATTTTGTATAATTTGTTTTATAAGATTTTATTATATAAAAAAAGACTTATTAAATAAATATGCTATAAAAAGAAAATAAGAGTCTTTTTTTTTTCTTAAATAAATGTTATAATTAATTTACCTTTTAAACTTTTAATTTATATTTAGAAAGAGATGATTATATGAGTAAGATTAAAATTGTAAGTTTAGGTGGACTAAATGAAAATGGTAAGAATACGTATGTTATAGAGATTGATGAAAAAATATTTATTTTAGATGCAGGATTAAAATATGCTACTGAATCATTATATGGAATTGATTATATTATTCCTGATTATTCCTATTTAGTAAAAAATAGAAAAAAAATAGTTGGTGTATTTTTAACACATGCACATCCAGAAAACATGGGTGCTATAAATGAATTATGTGAAACAATACCAGAAATAAAAGTATATTGTAGCAAATATACTAAAAAATATTTAGAGTTAGAAGGTTTTAAACATAAATTAATAGAAATACAGTCTAATAAAAAAATATCATTTAAAGACGTTTCTGTATTTCCAATAAGTGTAAATCATTCAGTACCTGATGCATTAATGTATGTTATTAATACTAAAGATGGTGCTATTGTATATACTGGAGACTTTATAATAGATCCTTCTATGAAAGATAGATACGGAATGGATATAGGAAAAATTGCCTATATTGGAAAACAAGGAGTTTTGTGTTTATTAAGTGATTCAGCATTTTCAGAAAAGAGTGGACATACAAGTCCTAATCATAAATTAACTAACTTTTTTAGAGACACTATTAATAGATCATCAGGAAGGTTAATATTTACTGTTTTACCTATACATTTATTTACTATTGAAGAAATATTTGAAGCAGCAAAAAATACACATAGAAAAATAGTTATAATGGGTAAACGTTTACAAAATGTTGTTAATATGGCAATAGAAGAAAAATATTTAAATGTTGATACTAGACTATTAGGAGATTTATCTAATATAAATGATAAAAATGTAATATTGTTAGTATGTGATGATAAAGAAAAACCTTATGTTGCAATAGATAGAATAGTAGGTGGTTATGATAAATTTATAAAATTAAATGATACCGATACTATTGTATTTGCAGAACCAAGATATGATGAAAATGAAAAAGTTATTGTTAGATTAGAAAATGAAATAGCTATTATGGGAGCAGAAACAGTATCTATTCCAAAAGATAAAGAAATATCTCATCATCCTTCTGGAGAAGATTTAATGCTTATGTTAGATTTAATAAAACCAAAATATTATATGCCTGTTGAAGGTGAATATAGATATATGGTAAATAATGCTAATTTAGCGAGTTCTTTAGGAATGGATAGTAAAAATATAATATTAAAAACTAATGGTGAATTTGTTGAAATAGTTGATGGTGAATTAAAGGAATGTTTTAAAAGAATAGAATTAAATGATGTTTTAATAGATGGTAATAGCAATGATGATGTTGGAGAATTAGTTTTAAAAGATAGAGAAATGTTAAGCGAAAATGGTATTGTTCTTATTAGTGCAACTTTATCTAAAGAAAATAAAACAATACTTGTTGGACCTGAAATAACTACAAGAGGCTTTATATATATAAAAGATTCTAAAGATATTATAGATACTGTAAAAAAGATATCCATGGAAATTATAGAAAAGAATACTAATAATAATTATGTTGATTATAATAATATTAAATTAGAAATAAGAGAAAGTTTGAGCAAGTATTTTTATTCAGAAACTGAATGTAAACCTATGATTATTGCTGTTATACAAGAAGTATAATTAAAAATATTTAATAAAATATTATGTTTAGTAATGTAAATATATTATTTTATATAAATATTTTTTTGTTTTTTCTTGAATAATTTATGTTATTATTGTATTATTAATATAGAAAATAGGAGAGGTAATATGAAAATAAAGATAAATTATTTAATTATATTTATTATAGGAATATTTGTTTTTAGTATAAATGTTAAAGCAGATGATGTTATAATAGAAGATGATAGATATATAAATGATGAAGCATTTAAAGTTTTAGCAGATAAAGGATTACAATGTGCTGATAAAGTTTATATAACAACTTGCTTTGAAAAAAGAGGAGTAGGATACTGTAATTTTACTTTTAATAATATATCTGGTATTGTAAAAAGACAAAATCTTACAAATGAACAAGAAGCAGCAAAAAGTTCTTGTGCTGAAACTGGATATTGGGATGCACATGGAGAATATTATGTAAAAAAAGGTAGTCAAGGTGGCTCTACAGAGTTATCTTGTGGAACAAAATTAAATGTAACTGTATGTGATAATAGCAATTGTTACTATACATCATATACAGATAAAAATAACAAACTTGTTGAAATAGAAAATCCTGAATCAATTCCAATTTCTAGTATAACTTACGATATAAAAGAAACAGGATGCTATGAGGAACCTACTACAAAGGCTCAAGAACCAGAGGAAACTTGTATTAATCCAGCGAAATTAAATGTTTCAGGAGCGATTACATTTAATGTATGCTATAACAAAAATCTTAGCGCTGAAGAAGTTAAAGAGATAGCAAAAAATGCGGTTAGTTGTAAATACAAACATGTAGTAGATGAAACTTCTATAAGAGCAACAGGAAAAGTAGTTAAAGGAAAAAAATATAATACTTGTGATTATACTGTAGAATGTATTTTAAAAGAAAAACCTACAGTTTCTGTAGAATCTGCTATAGTAGATAGAAGCGGATATGGTGAAATAAAAGTTACTGCCAAATCTAGCAGTGCAAAAATAGTAGCGTATTATGCAAGTGAAGATTATTTAGTACCTACAAATACAACTAAATGGACTCAAATTGATAGTGGCAATTTTACAATACGATCTACTCCTGGTGTTATGTATATTTGGGTTAAAGATTCATTAGGAAATATAAGTGATGTAGTAAGTGGAGCTGTAATTGATACAGTTAATACTTCAACAACAGTAACAAGAATTCAATTATTAGATGCAAATGGTAATAATTTATCTTTAAATAGTAGAAATAGTGTTTCATATTATTATTCTAAAAATAATATAAGTTTATATTCTAATTTATCTAATAAACTAGCAGATAATTTTAATCCATTTGATATGGAATATACTTTAGAAGTTGATACACCTACAGTAACTTTATTTGCAACATTAACAAGTAGTGATTCTGATTTTGTTGAAGGTTATGGGCCTAGAACAGTAAATTTATCTTATGGTGTAAATACAGTATTAATAAAAATAAAAAATAGAGAAGGAAAAATTAGAACTTATACAATAATAGTAACTAGAAAAGATAGTAGAAATGCAGATAATACATTAAAAGATTTAAATTTAAGTGTTGGTGAAATTAATTTTAATGCCAATGTAACTAAATATAAAATAGAAATACCTAAATCAACTGAAAGTGTAGTTGTTAGTTCTAAATTATCTAGTGATTTATCAAGTTATGTACAAGGTTTTGAACCTGGTGTTGTAAATATTACAGGAAACACAACTGTAAAATTAATTAAAGTTAGAAGTCAAACTGGTAGTAATAGAACTTATATATTGAGTTTTGTAAAAGAAGGAACTGATGAAATTAATAAAGAATCTTTACAACTATTTAGTTTATCAATACCAAATGCATATGTACCTTTTGAAAGTGATATTTCTAATTATAATATTGTAGTTGATTATTCTACAAATTTAATAGATATATATGCTAATGCTAAAGAAAGTACTAGTGAAATAAAATATTCTAAAAAAGATGCAAATAATAATTATGTTGAAATATCATCTAATAATATACCTTTAGATGTAGGAGATAATTATATAAATATTGAAGTAAAAGATAAAGATGGAGATATTTCTTATTATAGATTGACTATAATAAGAAAAGAATTTGGACTTGATATTTCTAATAATACATTATTAAGTGATTTACAAGTATTGGATTATAACTTAGAATTTGATCCATTAGTAAAAGATTATGAAGTAAAAATAAAACAAGAAAAATCTTTAATAATTACTGCTGTACCTGAAAACAATAGATCTGAAATATTTATATTAGGTAATGAAAATTTAACGGGATTTTCAACAGTTAGAATTAAAGTTGTAGCAGAAAATGGAGAATATCAAGTATATTCTATAAACATAAAAAAAGATCCATTTAATAAAGAATTAGAAAAAATAGCAATTATAGCAGGGGTTGTAATAATTCTGTTAAGTAGTTGCATAATAATAGTAAAGAAAAAATATAGAGCAAGAAAAGATTATTATAGAGAATAAAGGAGTTATGAAAATGTATAAAAAAATATTAATGATTTTAATTATTATTGTAGGTTTTATAAGTTTTAAATTTGATGTTTTTGCAATAAATACAAGTGCAAAACAAGGGGAAACTAATTTTGATGCGTTTAAATCAGAATTTGATAAAGGAATAGTACAAAAAAATATATCATCTCCTAGTACTGAAGTTGTTTTATATGGTAAATCCGAATGTGTTTCAGGTGGTAATTGTACATATCAATATCAAGGTGTAAATGTTGGTGATTCACATGAAGTAGTTTTAGGAAAAATGATTAGATGTGCAAATGGAGAAACAAGTATTGATGCACAAGATGGAGGTTCAGGAGGAGTTGCTTATAAAGGAAGTAATTCTGAAAATTATAATGGAACTGTGTATTGGACTGAAACATATTATGTAACTTGTATTTCTAATCAAAATAATAATTCAATAGGTGTTAATGATAACACATCAAATAATTCTACAAATAATAATGATACTACTACAGATACTAATACAAGTAATAATACAAGTAATCAAACTGATGATGATATTCAAGATTCAACTGATGATACAGATGATAATGAAGATTCAAATTATAATAGTTCTTCAACTGAAGAGTCTCCTAAAACAGGAGTAACTACTTATTATATAATTTTAATTTTAGTAGCTTTAGTAACATATTTAATTATGTTAGTTATTAAAAAATTTAATTTATTTCAAAAAATTTAGTTTTTACGAATAACATATTGTTATTCTTTTTTATTTTAAGATTTAACAATAATTTTTTACTACCTTGACAAGTACTATTATATTTTATAAAATATTATTTGTAAGAAGGGTGATATTCTATGCATAATGAAAGATTTTATTTAACTACTCAAGATATATTAGATAAGGATTTTAAAATAGATGCAAGAGGATATAGACCACAAGAAGTAGATAAATTTTTAGATATGGTTATTAAAGATTATACTGAATTTATGAATATTATTAAAAAGTTAGAAAAAGATAATAGAGTTTTAACTGAAGAGAATAATAGAATTAAATTTGAGTATAGAAAACTTAGAGATAAAGTTGATTCAGCGAGTGAAGAAAGTGGTAACACATCTAATAATTTAGATTTACTTAGAAGAATAAGCAATCTTGAAAAGACTGTTTATGGTAAGTATAATTAAAATCTGGACAAACGCTGCATATAATATTATGTAGAGGAAAGTCCATGCTCGCACTATCCTGAGATGGTAGTAGTGTTCATGCTAAAGGAATAAATAACTTTAGGTAGTTTTTTACTAACGGCTTTGAAATAACCTTAAATGGTTAAATTAGATATAAAAGTGCCAAAGAGACGAGTATATCTGGAAACGGATATAGTGGAACGTGGTAAACCCCATGAGCGAGAAACCCAAAATTTGGTAGGGGAACCTTTACGATAAAAATGAATTGAGTAAAGGACAAAATTTAATTTTGTAGATAAATGTTTGTCGCCTTAATAGGTACAGAACATGGCTTATAAGATTTTAATTTTTTATTTTGAAGGAGTTGAGTTCTTTGATAGAAGTTGGTGATACTTTAAGAAATTCTAGAGAAGTATCAGGGGTGACTTTAGATGAAGTTAGTGGTGATTTAGATATACCAGTCATTTTATTAGAACAAATTGAAGATGGTAATATGGGTGCTTTTAAAGATATATTTGAGCTTAAAGATTATATAGAAAAATATGCTAAATATATTGGACTAGATCCAGAAGAAGTAATAGATGAA
>CANRDR010000002.1 GCA_947629425.1 uncultured Bacilli bacterium
TTATAAAAATACATATAGTGTTTTCCTCCCTACACTATATATATACTGTATTTTTTTGCATTTCCTTTTTTTTATTTGAAATTTCATTAAAAAAGTTTAAAAAATACTCTAATTTATAATTTTAGAATATTAAATTTTTATTTTTTTTAATTTATATTTCTTTAATAAAATGAATAATATTAATATACTTAATAATACTACTAATATAATAATTATTAATATATTATTTTTTTCTTTATATATATCTTTATTTATTTTTTTACAATTATCTATATTATCATTATTTTCTATTTTATATATTAAATCACAATAAGATTTATCTTTATAACTAGCAATAGCATTTTCTATAGATTTTTTATTATATTTATTAAAATAAGTAGTACCTATTATTGTTAATGGATATTTATCTTTTTTTATATTTAATTCTTTTTTTATAGTTTTTAATAAGTTATTATTATCTTTAATATTTAAATATGATACATCTATATTTTTAATAGTATCTAACCATTCTTTTTCTTTATTACAATTTTTACAATTATCATCATAGAATACATATACTTTTAAATCATTATTATAAGATGAAGAAGTACTCGTAATAGCATTATATGTTTTTGGAAATATTAATAATAAATATATTAATATAAATAATTTTTTCATAACTTTTAACTCCTTTTAAATAAATAAAGTGTAATATTTATCACACTTTATTTGTTATCAAATAATACGTTTGCATTTTTACCACTAAGTTGTGTATTATCATCATTTACTTCTAATCCATCATCTGATGCATAATATAAGAAACGTTCTTTTTCTGTTGAATCACTAGTTACATATGTACCATCTGGTCCAATAACATGATATACCTTTATTGTATATTTAGAAAAATCATTATTCTTTGAATTCTGTAATAATAAGAATCCTTGATATTGATCATCAGTTGTATTTTTATATTTGTTATAATTAATAGTAAATATTGCAGTACTATTAGTTGTATTAGATAAACGTATAGCATTATTAGAATTTTCAAATGTATTTGAACTAATATTAATATTAGCATTATCTTGTACTGTATAAATATTTATGTGATTATTATCACTTTTTCCTTTAAAATCATTTAAATAAATTTCAGTACCATCACCTACAGGATTTCCATAACCAAATTCAATTGTATTATAAATCTTATCTGTTTCAAATTCATTCCAACGTATTTTTGTTACTATATTATCGCTTGGTAAATATAATGCACTATAGGCATTTGTTGTATCATCTGCATTTTTTATATGAGAACTTTCTAAATTAAATTTTTTAACACTTTCATCTAATTTAATTATATAATAACGTTCATCTGTTTCAGATCTAACATTATTATTACTCTTTTTACCATTAATATCTAAATTTACTAAACTTACGTTATTTGCTTTAACTTCAATACTTCCTGTTAATTTATATTTAGTATTATCATTCTCTTTTTTACGTCCACGAATTACAATACCTTCTTTTTCAATAACTAAAGCATCTGTACCCAAATCAATGTCACTTTCAAGAATAACTATATTGTATTGACTATTTTGGCTTACTGCTTGTTTTAATTTTTTAACTAATTCTTCATTATTTATTCCATCACTTAGTTTTAAAATCAATGCATCTTCTTTTTGAGTTTTTGTATAAACTGCATAATATGTTGCATCACTAGTTGCCTTTGGTAAATCTGTTTTATCATATTCTTTTGTTGAAGGATTTTCTTCTTTTGCCCAACCATCAAGTGTATAAACATGGTCTATATCACTACTATCAGTAAATGCATTAAAGTATTTAATAGTTTCAGGTATCTCTGGGCTTTCATTATATTTTGTGTATCTTACAAAAGATATTGCTTTTGCTTGTGTACCTACTCCACCTTTAAATGTTATTTGGAATACTTTACTATTATTTTCATCTAAATAGTAATGAACATAACTATCTGGACTATCTAATTTATCTCCTTCTTGTTGTGTAGAAGGTGAATCTTCATATTTTAAAATCTTTTTATATTCATGTTTAAGTGCATTTTTTTCACCAACTGTTAAATTCACAGTAGCATCTTTTGTTGCTCTTACTACTGGTGTATCATAATCTTCATCTTCATCTAATATACCAGTCGCATTTAATGTACCATTTTCTACTAATATACCAGAAGTATGATTACCTGATACATCTATATTATTTAAAATAACATTTGCAGTATCAGATAATTTAAATCCTGTTTGTGCACCTTCTACTTCTAAGTTTTCAAAAGTTATATTACCTTTAGATATAGAAATAACACTATCTTTATCTTCAGCAATCATTTCTAATTTTTTCATATCATTTGCAGTAATTGTTAAATTTCTATCAATACTTATATTTAAAGTATCTTCTAAAGTAATATTATCATTTATATAAATTTTCTTTACATATTCATTATTAATAGCATCTTGTAATTCTTCTAAAGTATTAACAGTTACTGTTTCTTCAATTAAATTTAAATTATAAATATTTAAATTATAAGTATATGGATCATAATTATAATCATTACCATCTATATCTACAGTAATAGGTATTAAACATTCATTTGGATAATTATCACTATCTTTTTCATTCTTACATTTCTTTAAAGTTTCTTTATTTATAGAATGTAATACTGTTAATGAATCTCCATCTTTAGATAAAGTAATTGTTTTTTGTTTTAATCCTTCAATAGAAGAATTTTCTACAGTTTTACAATCATTACCAGATTTACAAGGAATACTAATTGTTGTTTTATTTGGTATAACTTCACTAGGATTTACATTATATATAAAATAGAAACCTGTTTTTTCTTCGTCATTAAATACTGTAACATTATCTGGATTTAATTTTTTTATAGTTCCTGATAACATTTTATTTTCATCTATACTTATATTATAGTCATCAGGAATTTTATAACCATAATTTTCTTCTATAGTTTTTAAATCTTCTGATGCAGTACTATTTAGAGTTTCTTTATCTACTTTAATAGTAGCACTTGATGCATTTTCTAATACTATTTTAGAATAATCTACAGTTATAGTAGATGGTTCATAATTATCTCCACTTTCTCCATCCATATCAACTTTTATTTCAAAAGTTTTATTTTCTTTTTCTGGACTTACTTTCATAAGCATAAATATATCATTAGTTGTATCATAAGCATCTTGTTTAAGTATTTTTGTTTTTTCATTATCAGGTACTGTTATTTCTACTAAATCATTTTTAGGTTCTTCAGTATGAATAACATATGCAAAATAATAATAATTGTTTAATTTTTCATCATCAAGTGGAAATGCTTTTGTTAAACCTTTCATTCTAGGTAAGAATCCACTTATATTTACTTTATTTTCAGTAGATTGAATTTGAATATCATAGTGCTTTTCTTTATAAGTATCTAAATCAAAACCATATGCATTTTTTAATATACTATTATCATTTATTTCATTAGTAATATTAAATTTTGTTTTATGTAAATAATTTAAATCACTATAATCTATTTTATAATTTACAGGTATGTAATATGGATTATTTCCATCTGCATCTACAGTAATATTTATAACACATTCATCATTATTAGTTTTTGAAATACATTCTTTACTTACTGCATATAATAAAGTTAAACTATCATATCCATCAAAATCTTTACCTTTTACAAATGTTTTATTATTTTTTTCTCCATTAATAGTAATTGTAGCATTATCTTTAAAGTCATTTGAGTTTATATTAAATGCAAAATAGAAATTATTAGATTCTTCTTTACTAAATACATTATCTTTTATTACTTGTTCATAAACTGTTCCAGTTATTTTATTACCATTAATTTTATAAGTATCTTTATCAGTCTTTTTATATCCATAATTTTTTTCTAATAAATTAGTTTTAACTTCATCTGGTATTGTATCAGTTATATTTACTGTAGTTTCTTTTGGAAATTCTACATTAGACCAATCGATTTCATAATCTTTAGATTCATAAATATTTTTATCACCATCTAAATCTACAGTTATTTTGATTTTTTTATTTTGTTCATTAGGTTTTAATGATATTAATAATACTAATCCTGTTTTTTTATCATTTTCTAAATCATTATAAGTAAATGTTTTTTCACCTGACCATTTTTCTACTTTAATAGTAGTATCTATATTAGCATCAGGTACATTTATTACAATTGGAAAATAATATCCAGTACGTGTTTCATCAGGAAATACAGTATTATCAATATTAGTATTTTTTATTATTAATCCTTTTAATGAATTATTTGTTAAATTTAAATCTTTACTATATTTTTTATCTGTACTATCAAAATTTTCATCAAAATTATAATTATTTAATATTTCTTTATATTTTGAATCGTTAATATCTAAAGATACATCAAATTTCGTTTCTTCTTTTAATAGATTATAGTCAATATATTCTATATTAAGAACTGTTTCATTTGTTAATGTAGTACTTCCAACATAAGGTTTACTTGCTACTTTCCAAGTATCTCCTTCTTTATTTATTTGTGCTATAACCATTTTGTTATAAAGTTCATTAGTTTTATCAGTTGATTTTTTATCTATTTCGATACTTCTAGCAGCATACATTATATCTTTTGTATTCATTCCATATAGAGAAGTAAATACATATTTTCCAATAATATAAGCCCCACTTGCTTCTCTTTCTTCAGTATCAAAACTTTCTATTTCTTTATATAAATCTTCTAATTTCATTTCTTTAGCTGAAACTGGAATTTTTGTTATAAAGAACGCTAATAATATTGTTAATATTAATATTGCATATTTTTTCATTTTTACTTCCTTTCTATTCATCTACTTTTATAGTATCCCAAACTACTTGTGCTGTAACTTTAGAATTATCTTTTAAAGTAACTGTTACATTCATACTAGAATTTCTTGTTGCATAATTACTAGTTATTCTATATGATTTTCTTTTAAAATCTGTTCCACCAATATTAACAGTTTGCCAATCACTTATAACATTACCATCTTCTGTTAAATTACCAAATCTATAAAATGCTACTCCTCCATCGGCTCTTTCTTCTGCAATAAGAACAAACTTATATACTTTTTGTTTTTTTGTTGTAGTTGTTGTCGTTGTAGTGGTAGTCGTAGTTGTTGTAGTTGTCGTTGTAGGTTTTTGTGTAGTAGTTGTAGTTTTCGTAGTAGTCTTAGTTGTCGTAGTCTTGTTTGTTGTAGTTTTAGTTGTTGTAGTTTTAGTTGTATTTTCTGTAACACTTATTTTCTTTGTAACACTTTTACCATCTACAGTAGTAGCAGTTATAGTAACACTTCCTACTTTTATTCCTAAAACATTACCATTTTCATCTACAGTTGCAATACTATTATTGCTGCTTTTCCATGTAACATTCTTATTTGTTGCATCATTTGGTGTTATAGTTGCAGTTAACTTAATAGTTTTTCCTACCATTACCGTACTATTGCCACTTAAACTTATACTTTGAACACTAATCTCTTTATCACTTACAGTAATTTCTATAGTAGAACTATATTTTCCATCTTTTGTTTTAGCAGTAATTGTAGAAGTTCCTGCTTTCAATGCTTTTATTACTCCATTTTCAACACTTACAACATCTTTGTTGCTACTAGTCCACAATAAATCACTATATTCTATTCCTTCTGGTATATTTAATTTAAGTTCTTGACTCTCAGAAGTTTTCATAGTTATACTAGTTTCTTTAAATGTCATAACACTTTCTAATTCTTCCCATTTAGCAACTAATATTAAATCACTAGTTATTTTAGTATTAAAATCAAATGCTTTATCATTTAAATACCAACCTAAAAACTTATATCCACTCTTTTCTGGATCATTAGGTTTTTTAGCAAGTTTATTTCTACTAACTTTAATACTACTTAAATAATTACCTCCATCAGTATTAAATGTTATTTCATATTTTTTATTTGATAATAAAAACATGAACAACAATATTCCAATAATTAATATTATCACTATAATAGAAATTATTGTTAAAGTTTTTTGGTTTTTTTCCTTTTCCATATTACTCCTCTCTAAAAATATAGTATATAGGAAATATTTTATACTATATCATTACATTAAATATAATATCATATAGTTATACTTGAAAGCAATTTTAATTTTTAAAAAAAATACAAAAATTAATTTGTATCTTTATTTATCATATTCATCTAAAAAACTTTTATAAATACCATCTTTTTTAGTACCTAATACACAATTTAAATTAATATTATCTAATGATTTAAATATATTATAATCTATATCTATATTATTTTTTCTTAAACTTTTAATTAATTCTTTTATTTCTAATCTTTTTCCATTATTTTCTTTTTCTGTAAATGAACATGCACAATTTAAAAAAGTTAATTTATTAAAATTCATCCAAGAAATTATAGATGATTCTTTTACTAAATATAATGGTCTTATTAATTCTAAACCTTTAAAATTATCACTATGTAATTTAGGCATCATTGTTTTAATTTCAGAAGCATAAAACATAGAAAGTAATGTTGTTTCTATAACATCATCAAAGTGATGTCCTAATGCTATTTTGTTACATCCTAATTCTAATGCTTTACTATATAAATAACCTCTTCTCATTCTAGCACATAAATAACAAGGTTTTTCTTTTGATATTTTATTTACTACATCAAATATATCACTTTCAAATATTTCTATTGGTATATTTAATATATTAGCATTTTTTTTAATTTGTTCTATATTTTCTTTTTTATATCCAGGATTCATTATTACATAATGTGCATTAAATTTTATTTTTCCATGACGAATTAATTCTTGTATTAATTTAGCTAGTAAAAAAGAATCTTTTCCACCACTAATACAAACCATAATATTATCATTATCTTTAATTAATTCATAATCATTTATAGCACGTATAAATCTACTCCATATTTCTTTTCTATATTTTTTTATTATAGTTTTTTCTATTTCTTTATATCTTTCCATATTACATCCTTAAATCTAAATGTTTTATTTTTTCCTTATCAATATCAATTACTTTAGGATTTATTTGTAAAAACTTATTAGGCATATTAGTATTTATATATGATTTTGTATTTTTAGTTTCTATAATTATATTTTTATCTATTAAAGGTATTATTTTTTCTAAATATATATCTTTTATCTTTTTTACTTCATTATATTCATTATAAAATCTTGCTATATCTTTTATTGTTAAATTACTTTTAATAGTTAACATATAATCTAATATTACTTTATCATCTTCTGTTAAATTATTACTTTTATCTATACTATGAATAAGATTAAATTTTTCTAATTCTATTAATACACTATTTAACATATACTCTATAAATAAAGTTATATCTCCATAAGTTCTACCTTTAATAATATTATGTTCATAATTACTTTTAGAATATGCAATTGCTCTATTAAATATAATATAAGGATATGTTTTATTGTTCAATAAATACCACATAGATACTGTTCTACTTGTTCTTCCATTTACATCAAAATATGGATGTATATATACAAAATAAAAATGTATTATTTGTGATTTTATAAACGTTTCTAATTCATTAGTGGTATTATCATTATTTATATAATCAAATAATTTATTCATAAAATAATCTAATTTTTCTTCATTTATTCCCATAAATGGTTCTTTACTTAAATATCCACCTTTTAATATATAAACTGGTTTTAATCTATAAAATTCACCCATATTATTAGCATCATATGCTTCTAATATATCTTTACTTAATATATTATATAATTCTTTTAAAGTATCTTTATTAATAGATTTATTATTTAATATATATTGATATCCATGATATAAATTTATTATTCTTTGTCTAGTTAAAGTTATTTTCTTACTTCTTCCTCTTAAAGCTTTTTTTATACTATTTATATCATCATTAATACCTTCTATAGCATTATTAGATTTTATTTCATCTCTTAATAATACTGATTTTACAAATTTTAAAGTATGTACATAATCTAAATCATTTAAAAATTCATATAATTCATTTTCTTTATCTTTTAAATATTCTCTATTTATAGATAAATTTTTTCCATTTTCCATTTTTAAGTCTATTATTTGTCTCAATTTTTTAACCCCCTAATTAACAATCACTTAATTCTAATGGAATTTTATAAATAGAAATTTCTCCTGATGAGTCTTCAGCCTCTATTTCTAAATGCATTCCATTTTCTTTATACATACTACATGTCTTTGAATAATGTTCTATATTAAATTCTACTTTTTTTAAAAATTCTTCTAACGTAACATTATTTAATTTATATGTTGATATTTTATTTTTGCTAATATCTTTATCTTCATATAATGTACAATCTATTTCTTTATATTTTGTAGTATTTTTTTCACCACAATAAGATATATTAGATATATGTATAGAAGTTTTATTTTTATTATATGCTATAGTTCCATATAAATTAAAATCATTACATGTAGTTTTAAGTGGTTTAAATTCAAATGTATTAGTGTTATTTTTTAAAATAACTATTATAGTTAAACATATTATTATAAATATTGCAATAGAAAATATAATAAATATTTTTTTATTCTTCTTTATATTATTATCTAATAAATCATTTATATCTTTATTATAATCATTACATATTTTTTTTAATATAGATATATCAGGTATATTTTTTCCTGTTTCCCATTTAGATACTGCTTGATATGTAACATTATAAATATTTGCAAATTGTTCTTGTGTTAAATTATTTTTTAATCTTATTTCTTTTATAAATTTACTTATTTTTTCTTGATTCATAATAATACACCTTCAAAAAATATATAAATATTATATGTACTTTATATAAATAAAAAAATTAATACAAAAAATCTCGTTTATTCGTAAAAACGAGGTTTTAATTTTTATTTTTCAATACTTATTTTTTTATCAATATTATATTTTTTATAATATTTAATTATTTTTTACTTTTATTAATCCTTTTTCAACTTCTTCTAATGCTCTTCCTAATTCTCTTTTATTAACATAGTCACATTCTTTCATTTGATAATGATCAAATTCATGCATTTGTTTGCTTCTAATACTAACTATATGTACTAGTTTATATTTAGAATCTACTATATTTAATAATTTATCTATTGATGGATATATCATATTAGCCACCCTCCTATAAATAAACTATACAATCATTTTTATTATTTTACAATTATAAATGCATTTATTTTACACTAATTTACATTGTAAAAAATTTATGTCGGAATTTGACGATGAGTTTTTCTTTACTTTAAATATTATTAAGTTTTATTATATTAACCCGAAAGGAAAATTATATATGAAAATAGAAGAAATTATAAAAAAATTAAAAAATGAATTTATTAGAATTAAAAATATGGGATATGTTAAATCTAACAGAGAAGGTACTACTGGTATAGGTAAAACATTTGAAGATTTATTAGGTAAAAAAGAAGATAGATTAAGTATACCAGATTATTATGGTATAGAAATTAAAACAAAAAGAGGATATAGCAAATCATATACTACATTATTTTGTTTAACTTTAAATGGTGAAGAAGAATTTCAAACAAATAGATTAAAAGAAATGTATGGTTACCCTGATAAAGTAATAAAACGTGCAAAAGTTTTAAATAATAATGTTTATGCAAATAAACCAACTTTAATTGCTAATAGATATTTATTTAAATTAGATATAGATTATAATGAAGAAAAAGTATATCTTACTATTTTAGATAGAAATTTAATGTTTTTAGAAAAAAAAGCCTATTTTAAATTTAGTGATATTAAAAAAAGATTAGAAGAAAAATTAATGTTTTTAGCATTTGTAAAAGGTTGGCCTAAAATTATAAATAATAATACTTTTTATAAGTATACAAATATGGATTTATATAAATTAAAATCATTTGATACATTTTTAGATCTTTTAAGTAAAGGTGTTATTAGAGTTAATTTCAAAATTGGTGTATTTAAAAATGGTGAAAATACAGGTAAGATACATGATAGAGGTACTAGTTTTGATATTCAAGAAAAAGATTTAATAAAATTATTTGATAAAATAGATTAAAATTATCTATTTTTTATTTAATTAGAATAAGAAAAAAGAATACAAAACTGTATCCTTTAAATTTCAAATGGTCGAGAAGACAGGATTTGAACCTGCAACCCCTACATCCCAAATGTAGTGCACTACCAAGTTGTGCTACTTCTCGATAAAAAATAGTTAATCAACTTAACTATTTAATAATATATCATATATTTTAATTTTATGCAAATATTTTTTGAATATTGTTTAAAGTTTTATTAAATTATTATGGAGCAGCGACTGTGCTAAATTTTGCAGATGTACATAAACCAGAATCAGTTGTTACATAACTAGCATTGTCTGGAACATTTGCTGTATATTCTTTTACGATAGTTTCAACATCTCCAGTAAATGTAGAACCTGTAGTTGAACTATTGAAAAATAGTTTATTTGACTTATCAAACATTTTTACTGTAACTGTCAATGTTGGAGTAGCCTTTCCATCAGATGTTACTTCAACACAGCCAAAATAATCTGCTGTTCCCATAATAGTTTCAATTGAGTAATATTTTGTTGCTGCACCACTAGTACCAGATGTCAAATTATCTGCTTGATAATTTGCTAGTGCATTTGAAACTACTCTACCTGCATAAGTTACCATAGCACTTTTCTTTGTTTTATTCATCATTGGTAAAACTGTGTTTGCAGTAATTATAATTAATAAAGCCAATATAACTATAACTGCTAATAATTCTACTAAAGTAAATCCTTTTTTATTTGATTTTAATTTTTTTATATTTAATTTCATATTTAATTCTACCTTTCAAAATAGTATCTCTACTATAAATAATAATATAATAAATTTTAAATAAAATCAATACAAGTTTTATTATTTTTTTAATTTTTATTTCTCATACCATTAAACATATATTGTATAGCAAGTCCACTATATAGATTAAACGTATTTAAACAGTATTTTCTAATATTTTCTTCTCCTTCAATATTATAATTTTCTTTCATAAATTTCTTTACCCAAGTATCTATTGGAAATACATCAAATCTTTGATAAGAAAATAATAATATACAACTTGCTACTTTCATACCTATACCTTTAAAACTTTTTAAATAATTAATTGCATCAGGTGAACTCATTGTTTTTATTTTTTCTATATCCAAATCTTTATTATAAATAGCATTAATTATATTAACTAAGTATTTATCTCTAAAACCTACTTTACATTTTCTAAATTCTTCTTCATTTATATTTATTAATTTATCTAATTTTGGAAATAAATAATAAACTTTATTTCTAAATATTACTTTATCTCCATAATATTCACTAATTAAATTTAATGAATTAGCAATATTTTTTACACTATTATTTTGACTTATAATATATTCTATAATACATTCTAATGGTTCTTGCTTAATCATTTTTAATCCAATAGAATTATTTATTAAATTTTCTATTTTTTTATCTTTATTTTTTATATTATCTAATAGTTTATTATAATCTCTATCTAAATCTAAATAATTTCTTATAATGTTTTCTAAATCATCTAACTTATTAGAATCTACTAATAAAGTATTATTTTCATATTTTAAGTTAACTACTCTATCATTTAATATTACTGTGTAACTTCCATCTTTTTCTTGTGTAAATCTAAATATTTGTCCACAAGTAATAGTATTATCTAAATCTAAATTATAAATATCATTAAGTTTTATCATACATACTCCTATTTTAAATTTGTTTTCATTAATTTTTCTACTGTTTTGTACAATAATTCATTAGCACTATCTAAATCCATATTAGTTACTTTAAAAGGTTTACCATATCTTATAGTTAAGTTTTTACTTCTAAATACATAATCTCCTGTTATACCAAAAGGAATTATATAAGAATCAGTTTTTTTAGCCATAGATACTGTTCCGTATTTAAAAGGTAATAAAAAATCTTTTGTTTTATTTCTTGTTCCCTCTGGAAATATTCCTACTGCGCCTTCATCATTTAATACTTCCATGGCAAGATTTTTAGCAAGTTCGTCTTTATTTTTTCTATCTACACTAATACATCCAGTAAGACGCATAAACCATCTTGTTTTAGGACTATCAAAATATTCTTTTTTAGCCATATAATGTATTCCTCTTTTAGTAGATATTACAGTAAGAAATTGATCATATAAATGTTTATGATTACCTGCTATTAATATTTTCCCCTTTTCTGGTATTAATTCTTTTCCAATTACTTTTGGATTATAATAAAATTTAAATATTGGGCCTAAAATAAATTTTCCAAAATAATAGAAAAATGGTACTTTTTTATTCATCGTCATCGCTACCTACATCACTTTGTAATTTTTGAAAATCAACTTTACCTAATTTAGTTTTTGGTAGTTGTTTTCTATAAACAAATTCATAAGGAACCATATATTTAGCAAGATTCTTTTTACAATATGCCTTTATTTCATTTTTTACAAATAATCCATGATATCCTTCTTTTAATACTATAAACGCTTTACAAACTTCTTGTTTATATTCATGTGGTATTCCTATTACAGTACATTGTAATACTGCAGGATGACTTTCTATTACTTCTTCAATATGTGATGGAAATACATTATATCCACTTGTTATAATCATTCTTTTTTGTCTTCCTTTATAAAATATAAATCCATCTTCATCCATATAGCCTAAATCACCAGTATGAAGCCAAACATGTCCATCATCATGCATTCTTAATGCAGTATTAGTTTCATTTTCATCATTTAAGTA
The DNA here is from genome assembly GCA_947629425.1 of uncultured Bacilli bacterium. Taxonomy (GTDB): domain Bacteria; phylum Bacillota_I; class Bacilli_A; order RF39; family UBA660; genus UMGS1124. Next base: position 12,817 of record CANRDR010000002.1, read on the forward strand.
ACCCATCATTATTCCAGGCCCTTTTATGACAATTTCACCTACTTCATTAAATGGTTTTGTATCCATTGTAGCAGGATCTATTATTTTTATATAATTTCCAGCAAGTGGTATTCCAACAGAGCCACTTTTATTAATATCATCACATGCAAGTGTTACTGCAGCAAGTGCTTCTGATAAGCCGTATCCTTGAGTAATTATAGCGGTAGAATTATGTTCTTTAAAATAATTATTAATTTTATCTTCTAATTTTTTAGGAATAATATCTCCACCACTAACTGCATATTTTAAATAAGATAAATCAAAATCTTCTTCATTATGACAATTAGATAATGCCTCATATAAAGTTGGTACTCCTAATACACATGTTGGTCTTGTTTCTTTAAATAAAGTATCAAATTTTCTTGCATCAAATTTAGGTACTAATATTGTATAACAACCTAATGCTAAAGGTGTATGCATTAATACACTTAACCCAAATCCATGAAAATTAGGCATTATTGCAAGACAACAATCTCCTGCTACTAATCTTTTCATTAATATTTGTTCTTGTCTTGCTGCAAGTATAAATGATTTATTTTGTATAACTACATTTTTAGGTTTTCCACTTGTACCACCACTATGTAATATAACTGCAGGTGTATTTTTTCCAAATGTTTTATATGGTTCTTTTTTTACAAATATTCCCATATTTAAAAATGAATGAAAGTTAATAAACAATTTATCTAATGGATGATGTTTAAAATTTTTATATTCCTTTATATTATAAAGTGTTCTTAAAACTATATTTAAGGAATCAGCTGGTGATACAAATATAACTTTTTCTACATTAGTACTTCTTATTGTATTTTCTATCTTGTCATAAAACATATCAACTAATACCATCATTTTACTATTAGTATCAATTAGACTTTGTTTAATCTCTTCTATAGCAGATAAAGGATGTAACATATTTGCAATAGCACCTAATTTATTTAAAGCATATAAACTTATTAATGCCTCAGGTACATTAGGTAAACATATTGTAACAATATCTCCTTTTTTAATACCTAATTTTTTAAAAGATAAAGATGCTCTATCAATTAATTTAATTAATTTTTTATAAGTTATTTTTTTATGCATATATTCTATAGCAGTATAATTAGGATACTTTTCACTACTAATTCTTACTTGTTCATATATACTTATATCAGGTATTTTTATATTCATTTCTTCATCAGTATAATATTTAGCCCATGGAGCGGGTATTGGTTTTATTTTACTAAACATTCTAAGTATTTTCATAATTCCTCCAATTTATTTTTTATAATACTTTCTAATTTTTTATTAGAAAATTCAATATTATTTGTTACTTTAATAGGTTTTAAAAATTCTATTTTTATACTTTTTTTAAATATTTTATATTTTCCAGTTATTATAAAGGGTACTATTTCTGAATTAGTATCACTTGCTATTTTAACAGCACCTTTTTTAAATGGTAATATTGTATCAGTTGTTCTATTAATAGTACCTTCTGGAAATATACCTACTACTAAATTATTATTTAAACATTCTTCTGCTAATACTATAGAATTATGACTTTTTTTATTTCTATCTACAGGTATTAAACCTAAATTATTAAATATAATACTTTTTAATCCAGTAAATAATTCTTTTTTAGCTAAAAAATGTATTTGTCTTTTAGTAGATGACATTAAAAGTATGCAATCAAAATTATTTGTATGATTACCTGCTAATATTACTTTTTTATCTTTTGGTATATTTATATTACCTATAATAGTAGGTCTATATATTATTTTAAATAAAACATTTACTATTGGTCTTATTATTTTATAAAATAAATTATCTTTCACTTATTCCTCCGAGTAAAATCTTCTAATAAATATTATACATTCATAAATTAAAAAATTGAAGATAAATATTATATTTTAATAAAAAAAGAATACTGTTTATTAAACAATACTCTATTTTATTCCTTCTCTTTTATATTTTTCATATAATTCTTTAAATCTATTAAAATGAACTACTTCTCTTTGTCTTAAGAATAGTAATGGTTGTATAACATCTTCATCTTTAGCAAGATCGATTAAATGTTCATAAGTAACTCTTGCTTTTTGTTCTGCTGCCATATCTTCCATTAAATTTGCTAATGGTTCTCCTACATTAGCAATGTATGATGCAGTCCATGGAACACCAAATGAATCAGTTGGAAATACTCCATATCCATGTTCAGTATACTGACTTGATAGTCCATTTTCTTCTAACTCTTTTATACTAGCACCTTTTAATAATTGAGTAACCATAGTTGCAACCATTTCTTGATGTCCTAATTCTTCAGTTGCAATATCATTTAAAAGTGCTTTACCTTCTTCAGTAGGCATACTAAATTTTTGAGAAAAATATCTTAAAGATGCAGATAATTCTCCATTAGCACCACCAAATTGAGTAATTATATATTTAGCCATTTTAATATCCTTATTCTTTATATCAATAGGATATGGTAATTTTTTATCATACTTAAACATAATATCCCCCATCCCATGGCCATGGTTCATCTATCCATGTATATTTACTTTTATTATCATCACATAATTCTAATACTTCATATTTATCATAATATTTGCTTTTTAATCCTTTTAATTCCATATTTAATCTTTTAAATGTTTCAAATACTTTAGTATCATTAGGATTAATATCTAAATATAATGATAAATCATTAATTAAAAAATCTAATTCTTGAATACGTAATAACATTTTTTCCTGTTCACTATATCCATTTATTTTTTTAGGTTTATAATTCTTATATTGTTCATATATACCAGGAAAAGCATTACCTAAATAAAAACCATTTTCTAAATCTATTTTAGAATCTTTAGTAGTATTAAAATCCATTTTTTTCATTTTATCTAAATTAAAATAATCTAAATCTATATTATATAAATCATCATTATCTTGAAAATCAAATAACATAATTTTACCTCCAATTTATATTATGTTATTTTGTATTTAGTTTTTAGGTTATTTCACTATAGTTTTAAAAACTACTATTAATTACACATTAAAAAAATCTCATTATTTTTATATAATAAAATGAGATTTTATAAATTATTAACCATATATTAAAGGCTTTTTCAACTATTATTTTCTTCATCTAATTCTTTAATTTTTTCATCAATTTTTTTCTTTAATGCATCAAGATCTTCATATGTAATTTCTTCTATTTTATAATCTTTTTTATCAGAAAGAAATTTTTTTAAATCAAATATTTTTATATTAGAATCATTTAATTTAGGATATTCTATTTTTGATTCTTTTAACTCTACTTCATTATTTTCAATTTGAAACTTTTCTCCATTAATTATTAATTCTATATTATTATCTGTTACTATTATTTTATTAAATAAATTATTATCATTTATTAAGTTATCTTCAGTGAATATTGTAAACTTAATATTTTTTAATTCATTTGAATTTATAATAGAAATAATATTATCGATATTATTAAGAGAATTAAAATCATTTAACACAAAATTAAATTTATTATTAATTTTTTTATCTACTAATATTAAATATAACTCTTTAATAAGAATAGGTACAAATACATTAGCATACGTTGTTTCGTTCTCTAAAATACAAAATATTGCAGTTTTTTTATTTACTATATCATCAAAACTAAATGTAGTTTTATTTAATTGCTTATTTAATAATTCTTTAAAAACTAATAATCTTAATTTTTGTTTAGCAACACTAATAATACCTCTTCTTGTTTCATCTGGTGATAAAATTGTATTTGAAGCATATATATAAGACAAAGAAGTTGAATCTTTTGTTTTAAAATATTCTTCAAGATAACTGCTATCGTTAATTTTTTCATTTAAACAATTAAACATTCTGCTGATACTATTTAAATTTATTTCATTTTCTTTGCCATCTTCAAATAAACCTAAAGTAACTCCAATAAATAAATCAGATGCTGAATTTGTCCAAAATGGATCATATGGATCTTTTTCATAAAATATTTCTTTACTAATTTGTTCAAGATATTTTAAAGCATTATCTTTTTGACCATCTTTATATAATTTATATGGATATTCTAATATATTCCATCCTTCACTATTGATTAAATCATTATAATTAATTATAACTATATTATAGTTTTTCTCTTTTAATAAATCATAATACTGATTTATATATTCTTTTTTTGGATCTACTATAAATAAACTTTCATCAAATTTTATCATCTCATTTACTAAAGATAATCCAACATGTTTATTACTTATTGATAGATCTCCATTAATAATTAAATTTTTATTATTTTCATATACTTTTTTTAATATTTCTTCTATCATATTTTTTATTTAAAATTTTTTCCCCCTTACTTTCATATATTTTTGGTATATATGAATCATTATTTTGAATTTTTTGAAATTCTTCTTTTATAATAGATAATCTTTTATATTTTTTCTTTAACAAATTTATTCTTTCTAATATTTCATTTTGTTTTTTATCAAGTATTTCAGCATTTAAATTATTTTTGTATATAGCAATTTCATCCAATGTAAAATCAACTGATTTTAACAATTTTATTATTTTGCATTCCTTAATATCTTTTTCAGTATAATATCTATAACCTGTATAATTATCTATTTCACTAGGTTGTAATACACCATACTCATCATAAAATCTTAAAGTTCTTACAGGAATATCTACTATCTTTGAAAATTCTCCAATCTTATACATTATTAACCCCCCTAAATCTTCTAAATCTCCTTTCCAACTACACTTTAACATTACAGTCGTATGGAAAGTCAAGACCTATTTTTATAAAAATTTTCCCACTAAGAAATTAACATGTATTATAGCACATATTGAATAAAAATAATACTATAAAACTATTTAGAGTAATTCATAGTAAAACGAAGGAGCTATAATGAAATGATTTCATTACAGCCCCTTTGACTCTTATCTTTTAATACTAGGTTTTACTAATTCTAAAGTTTTTATATATTCATAAGATGTTCTAACATGATTAATGTTATCATTTAAATAATCTAATGGGTTATACATTTTAACTATGCATTTTTTATATCCCAATTTAGATGACCAACTACCATCAATATTTTGTCTTACAAAATGGTAATCATAATCTTTATTAACTTCCATAAATATTGCTATTTTATAGCCATTGTTTTTAGGTGACATATTTATAGCACTATCATATGCCTTTATTTTTAGAGTATCTAAATCAGTATATACATAGTCAAGCAAATCTGACGATGTAGGATTACTAAATTTATAGTCAAAAAATTCTAAACCACTTATTTCGCCTAAATTTGTACAAAAAGGTATACCAGTTATTTTTTCAAATAGTCCTTTAAATACATAAGGTAATGGTAAATCAAGAGCATAAAAATAACAATTAACATTTCCTTTAAATTTACCATCATCAAATTCTGGTATCATTCTATTTAGTTTAACATATAGTTTTAAATATTCACGATAAAGTTTTCTAATCTCTTTATTAGCAATTTCTTTAGTTAATTCTCTATTTTTTAATAATGAGGTTAATTCTAAAAATATATCAGCTAATTTTAATTTTTCTTTCATATCACACCATTCTCCTTTGTTTAGTTGAATATAATAATATAAATCAAAGAAAAATGCAATATTTATGATAATTTTGATTTATAAATTTGCTCTACTTTTTACTATGGTAAATTTTGTTTTATAAATCACAAAAATAATACTATAAAACTATTTCACTATTAAAACATATATAAAATTAATTATAAAAAATATACTTAATCCTATAGTAATAAATTTAGGTATATATTTTTCTAACTTTTTATAAAGTGGATGAATTAAATATAATACAACAATTGATAATGTTGCCCATAATAAAGAACTTTCTAAACTAATATATTTACCTATATTAAACTTAAAAAAATTATAATTCCAATATACTTTATTAAATATTTGTTCAATTAAAAATCCACCTAAAAATTCTAATACAGTTAAAACTAACCCATATAAAATAAATTGTATTGGTACTTTTATAAATTTATTTTTTATCTTTAATCTTTCATCTATAAATAATATTATAATTATTGCAAAACCATATACTGGTGTAAAAATAGTACCCATTATACCACTAACATAAGTTCTATCAACAAAATACATTAATACTCTTTCAAATATATTACCAAATATTGAATAAAACAAAAATAAGTTTATAAAATGCATAAAATCACCATTTTTAGTATAACTAAAATAATAAACTTCATACTAATAATGGTGAAAGATATGTCATTAGCTTTAAAATGTATAGAAATATTTTTTGCAAGAATATTAGATGTTTCATTAAGTACTATTAGAACTACTTATGTACTTCGTGGAAAGACTTTAACAGTAGCAGTTATTGCTTTTTTTGAAATAACTATATGGTTTTTAGTTGCAAGAGAAGCATTAAATGGTGAGTTAAATATATTTATTGTTTTATCATATTCAGGAGGTTATACAACAGGTACTATATTAGGTACTATATTTACTGATAGATTTATTAAAACTAATGTAGAAATAATGGTTATATCTAGCAAAATAAAAAATACTAATAAAATAAAAGATAATGGTTTTGGAGTATCCATTTTAAATAAAGATAGAAATAAAGTAGTATTATTAATAGAAACTAATAAAAAAAGATTAAATGATTTAACTAATTTAGTTAAAAGTTTAGATAAATCTGCATTTATAACTATAAAAGAAACTAAAACTATAATAAATGGTTATATTTAATATTGATTTAAATTATTTAATATTATAATATATGTTTTGTGATTTTTTATGAATATAATAGAATTAAGAAAAAGAGATTTATTAAAATTAGATACTTTAAAAATACATAATAAAGTTTTAAATACTGAAGGTAAATTATATATTTATTCATATAAAAATAAATGGATAAGAAAAAATGAAGTATTAAAAATATATTTTATGAATAATTTAATAGATAAAAAAATAGATGTAGTTAAAAATTTATTATTAAATAAAAAACATATAAATGTTCAAGAATTAGTATTACCTACTTCACTTGTAAGTATAGATTCTAATTTATCAGGTTTTTCTATGCCATATATTTCAAATAATATAAATTTAGTATTATTATTAAAAAATAATAATGTTATGTTAAGTAAAAAAATAGAATTTTTAAAAAGTATTTATAAAATAATAGAAAAATTAGATAAAATTAAAAAACTAGATAATAATTTCTTTTTAGGAGATATACATGAATCTAATTTTATATTTGATACTAAAAAACAAATTATAAGAGCGGTAGATATAGATAGTTCATATATAAATAATTCTTATATAAGTCCTGCAAAATATTTAACAGTTAATAAAAAGATAATTAATATGAATAAATATCCTTTTAAAGATAATAATCCTATACCTAATACTAATACTTCTATTTTATGTTTTATTTATATGTTATTAAATGTATTAAGTAATGATAATTCTTATTATTGGTCTATTGATGAATATTATAATTATTTAAATTATTTAAGAGATAAAAATTGTAGTTATGAATTATTAGATAATTTAAGTAAAATATATATAGATGGTATAGATAATGAATTTAATATTAATTTATTAGATACTATTGATGTTAAAAAATCATATAAATTAAAATAATACTTTATTTTTTTTTACTTTATGCTATAATAATTAAGTAATTTATTTTGCACCCATAGCTCAATTGGATAGAGCGTTAGACTACGGATCTAAAGGTTAGGGGTTCGACTCCCTTTGGGTGCACCAGATAGATACCAACTCGAACTTTTATAGTTTGAGTTTTATAATGCTTAAATTTATGCTATAATTTTTGTAGTTTGATAGATATTTTTGTCATTTGGAAAACACAATTTGCATATTGACAAAATCAATATACTTAAGGGGGATAAGATGGAGGAAAATATATTATTAATAATTAATCAATTTATTGAAAAAATGGGATATTTACAAAATGAACACGTACTAGGCATATATTTTTATGGGAGTTTTTTAACTGGTTATAATAATAAACATTCAGATATTGATTTACATGTTATTTTTGATAACAATGATTTAAAACATTTAATTAGAGGTTCAACGTATATTAAAGGAATAAGAATAGAATATTTTGAAAAACCGATTGATGATATATATTTATCTATACAAAATGATTATCAAAATCAAAATAATGCTTTGTTATCAATCATAGGAACATCAAAAATAATATTTGATAAAAAAGGATTTTTAAAGCAATTACAGGACTATACAAAGGAAAAATTTTCACATCCTTTACCTCCATTAGATCAAGAAGATGCAAGAGAATATGTATCAATTATTAATAATAGAATGGAAAAATTAAGAATAGCTCTAGAAGAAAATAGCCCATATTTTTTTCATTTATATCATTTAACATTAGAAAAAATTAGAAAATTTTATCATAAATTAAATGGATTACCTGAAGTACAAACTTCAAAGGTTTTTAGAGTATATACTGATGAAAATTATAGAAAGTCATTTTACAAAGATATTATACCTGAGGATGATTTTATACAAATGTATTTACAATCAATTACAGATATAACTACTGATAAAAATTTATTATTACAAAATGCTGAAAATTTATTTAATTATTCAAAAAGAAATGTTTTATTAAATGAGAAAGATTATAGAATTCTTATTAAAACCCGTAATAAATAGTTGTCGTACTTTTCCTTAGGACACCTTTAAAAAAACAAGAGCCTTATTTGCAAGACTCTTTTATTATGTTAAATATTTTACTTTAGGTCCTATTCATTTAAATAAAAATATTACTTAGATATAATCTTTTTTTGCCAACTTTTTTTATTACATTTAGGACATTTCATATATCTTGTTCTTCCATAATGCATAGCAAAAAATACACTTTTAAAAGTAGGAATGTATTTATAATGACATTTTTCACATTCATAATACCCTGCAATTTGTTCAATTCTTATTGCATAACTAATTCCAATTACAAATGGTATAACTCCTATAATAATTAATATAATTCTTAGCCAATATTGCATATTAATAAATGATGCAATAAAAATACAAGCAAGCATAATAATAGATACAATTACAGAAATAAATATTTCCATTGCTAATAATTCTTTATCTCTTTGTTCCTTAATTCTTGTTATTTCAAGTAAATTTTCTTCAAGTTTTTTCTCATTATCTTTCATATCTACAATTTTACCACTAAATAGATCATTTATAGTAATATCAAGTATTTTACACAATTGTGGCATATTACTAGCATCAGGCAAACAAACACCATTTTCCCATTTTGATATTGCCCTATCACTAACACCAAGCATTTCTGATAATTCATTTTGCGTTATGTTTTTTTCTTTTCGTTTTTCACTTATAAATTTACCTATTTTAATTTGATTCATGTAGTTTCTCCTTTCATGAATTAACTATACAATAAATAATTAAAAATTAACACGAACTAAGAGTTGAGTTAAAAAATAATGATTTATTAAATCAATATTTTTTACAAAAAGCTCATTATTTTTTCTTATGACATCTTATAAATTCTTCTAAAGCAAAAAATATCCAAAATATCCCTGACCATAAAATAGAATTTACTTTAGGATCCATAAAAATATAATCAACAAAAAACCATAAAGCAGCAACTAAACACCACATAGCAGAATTATATTTTTCAAAAATATTATTTTTTTTCATGAATATACTCCTTTCTAATAGTTACAAAGATTTAACTTTGCTTACGATTCAATCATATCACTTTTTTATATAGTTATTAATTAATTTATTAAAAAATTACATAAATATATTTAATAATGTATCAGTTATATTTCAAGTTTATATATTTATAATATAGTATTACGTTATAGATTAAATTTATTTTATTTGCATATAATATTATTGCAAGTTAATACTTGCTAATTTGCTTCAAAAGTATTGACTTCCAAGGTAAATTATAATATATTATTATTGCATTCGAAAAAGGTGCACTAATAAATAAATGTTAATCGCTTCTAGGTGGTGCGAGCAATAAATGATCCTAGTCGTGAAATGTTAATCGCTTCCGAGTGGTGC
>CANRDR010000003.1 GCA_947629425.1 uncultured Bacilli bacterium
CTCCTCTTCCATATAAAAAATTATATAAGTATAACCCCCCCCAGTGAACAAATGTTCTTCTGAAGGAGATCGGTTATATAATTTAATCCTTCGTATATAATTTCTTTATTTTTCTTATTGAGTACTTTCTTACTCTATTTAAATATTACTACATTTATTTATTTCTTTCAAGTATCAAAACTAATACTTTTTATTATTTTGTTTCATATAAATCTTTACCATATTCACAAGATACTTTTAATGGTACTTTTAAAGAAACAATATTTTCCATAATATCTTTAACCATATTAGTTAATAATTCTTTTTCTTCATCAACTACATCAAATACTAATTCATCATGTATTTGTAAAAGCATTTTTGACTTATAATTATTTTTAATCAATTCATTATCTATTTTTATCATAGCCATTTTTATTATATCAGCACTAGTACCTTGTATTGGTGTATTTAAAGCCATTCTTTCTCCACTAGTTCTAACACTATATATATTGCTATTTAATTCTTCTATAACTCTTTTTCTATCAAATAAAGTATGAACACAACCATTTAAATATGCTTCATTAATAATATCATCCATATATTTTTTAACACCTGGATATAATTCATAATATTTATTTATAAATTTCTTAGCCTCATTGGGTCTTATACCAATATTTTCACTTAAACCAAATCCACTTATTCCATAAACAATACCAAATATTACTGCTTTTGCAGTACGTCTCATACTTTTTGTTACTTCACTTTGTTCTACTCCAAATATATCACTTGCTACTTTAGTATGTATATCTTCGTCATTTTTAAATGCATTAATTAATTCATCATCATCAGATAAATGTGCAAGTATTCTTAATTCTATTTGACTATAATCAGCGGATAAAAATTCATTATATTCCGGTAAAAAAGCCTTTCTTATTAATTTACCAATATTATCTCTTGCAGGTATATTTTGTAAATTAGGTTCTATACTAGATAATCTTCCAGTACGAGTTAATACTTGTTTATAAATAGTATGTACTTTACCATCTTCCATAATATAGTTATTTAATCCTTCTATATAAGTACTATATAATTTAGATAAATTTCTATACATTATAATTAATGGTATTATTTCATGATCATTAACTAATTTATCTAATATTTTTTGATCAGTAGAATAATATCCACTAGAATTACTTTTACCATGTTTTAAACCTAATTTATCAAATAATATAACAGATAATTGTTTAGGACTAGATACATTAAATTCTTCTCCTGCTAAATTATATATATCTTTTTTTAAATCTTCTATTTGTTTAGTAATTTCTAATCCCATTTCTTTTAATATATTATTATCTACTTTAATACCATTTAATTCCATTCTAGATAATACATTTATTAAAGGCATTTCTATATTAATAAATAAATCATACATATTTTCTAATTTTAACTTCTTTATATATTCATCTCTAATATCATAAATATATTTAGCCTTTAAACATATTATATATTCTTTATTTTCTTGTTTTTTTATAAATTCATCATATAAAGTTATATTTATTCCATCATTATTCATTAATATTGATAAATCATCTTTAAAATTATAATTTAATAAATTTGCAACAATATAGTGATCATATATAGTATTATTATCTATCTTTTTTAATAAACAATTATTCTTTTTTAAATCAAATGTATATTTTTTAATATCTTTTATATATTCCATTACATCATCTATTAAAAATTTATCTACATAAAATAAATTAGATCCATCATATAAAGACATACCAATTACATTACCTATATGATAATTAGCATTATCACTTTCTATATAGTAACTTATAATATTATCTTTATTTATTTCATTAACATTATTTAATATTTTATAATTTATATTTATATCAAATGTTTTCTTTTTAAAGTTTTTAATAAATGAATAAAATTCTAATTCTTCAAATATTTTAGTTAATTCATCTGTATTTTCACCATTATATACCATATTATCAAAACTATCTTTTATAGGTACATCTAATATAATTGTTGCAAGTTTTTTAGAAAAAAATGCATCTTCTTTTCCATCTATTAATTTTTCTTTTATCTTTCCGTTTATTTTATCTATATTTTCATATAAATTTTCTATTGTATCGTATTCTTGAATAAGTTTTATTGCACCTTTTTCGCCAATTCCTTTAACACCCGGTATATTATCACTAGGATCTCCCATTAATGCTTTAAAATCAATTATTCTTATTGGATCAAATCTCCAATCCTCTTTAAAAGTAGTAGGATTATATCTAATATGTCCTTTTTGTTTTAGTAATTTTACTTCTACTTGATTGTTTATTAATTGTAGTAAATCTTTATCACTACTTACTATTGTTGCATCATATTCTGGATCAAGTGTTGCCATATTTGATAAAGTTCCTATTATATCATCGGCTTCATATCCTTCTATTTCATAATGTCTTATACCCATTGCATCTAATATTTTTTTTGCAACTGGCATTTGTGATTTTAATTCATCAGGTGTTTTTTGTCTTCCTGCTTTATAGTCATTATATAAATCTTTTCTAAAGTTTTTTCCTATATCAAATGCAACTGCTATGTATTTAGGATTTTCTTCTTCTATTATTTTATTCATCATAGAAACAAATCCATATAATGCATTGGTATAAAATCCTTTACTATTTTTCATTAATTTACCAGTATATGCTGTTGCGTAATAGCTTCTAAACATTAAATTATTTCCATCAACTAATATTATTTTTTTCATAGTTTCACCACATTTCTTAATATTATTATAATATATTTAAGAATATTAAAAAAGGTACTATACGCACCATTTTATATTTTTTAATTAATTTGATATGGATTAGATTTTGTCCCATCACCTTTAGAAACAGTAATACCTGATTTTAAAACAATAGATGGTATTATATTAGTGGCAGAATTAATAGTACCAGCGATACCTTCATATTTACCAGATAAAATAAAGAAAACATAATCATTTATAGTAGTACGATATGATGGATTCGCTAACCACCCATTAAATATTGAGTACAAATACGTATAATCTCCAGGTTTTGAATTATTATATCCTGCTAATGCTACTTCATCTGCTGTTAATAGTCCTCCTTTATCGCTTACTTTTTCATCATGTTCTCCATCACATTTTAGCGTTGCATATTTTTCAATACCACCCAAACCATATAATCTTTTATATGTTTCTGAATATACTCCATCACTATAATTAGTCGAAGGTTGACCTGTTTTATCATACCAATCTGTTTGATTACCTAAACACCATTCTTCGTCTTTTAATTTTGTTTGATCTAAATTTTGTATCCATTCTTGTATTACTATTCTCGCTCCTTTGGCACTATATAACGGTATTGATTCGCTTCCGGGTGGCACATTATTGACATAATCAAAATTTACATAATCAAACATATAATTATTTATAGCACCTCTTTTAAAACCATAATAAGTATATCCTATACTATTATTTTTACTATTAAGTTTATTTACTGAATTTTCACACATATTTTGATTATCCACTAATACTAATTTTATACTTCCGTCTCCTTCAATACGAACAATTCTAAAACATTTATTTGAAAAATTCAAATAATTATCAATTACATTTCCTCTAAAATAATAAGAAGATCCATAATCATCTTCTGTTATACTAAGAGTTCGCTCATTTTTTTCACTTACTTCTACTGCTGGTTTTGTTAATGGAGTAGGACTATATATTGTTCTATTTTCACTATTATCACATAATTTATTATTTTTTGCTGCTTTAGCATATTCAATAATTCTTTTTGATAAAACATTTGAAAAAGTACTTTTACATGTTTCTACTATATCATCTGATAAATCACAAGTATCATTTCCAAAATATGCATATACTCTATTATTTTTTTTATATACATTTACTTTGCAAGATTCATCACTCAAAAAATCTTCATTTGTTACTGGATTGACAATTTTTCCATTATTTTGATCATCATTTAAATAATCTTCTTCATATAATTCTTTTACACTTATTTCATAACAACTATAAGGTTTATCTTCTCCTACTTCACAATTTGAAATAGAATTTAATAAAGAATTATTATTTTGTCCCCAATAAACAGCTGCTTCTTTAATTAAATTTACTTTTTCATTTAATGTTCTTTTTTTTATATTATTTGATATTAAACCAATGCCTGGAATAGCAAGTGCAAATAATAAAGATAATAAAACTATAACTGTTAATATTTCTACTAAAGTAAAACCATTTTTTTTCATATTAAACTCCTTAAATTATTCTCTAAGATTCTTTTTTTCTTCTTTTGTTAAATGTCTTTTTACAATAGATAATCCATTTTGTAATTGATTTAAATCTTCTACATTTATATCTGTTTCTATTTTTTTATTAACTGAACTAAATTTCATAATTTTATTATTAAATGAAAGTAATTTAAATAATTTAATAAAGTCATATATTATAACTGCTAATGCAGGAAGAAGTATTACTAAAATCCATCCAAATTTATTAGCAAGCAAAAATTGTACTCTACCTAATTGAGGTAATTTAAATAAAACTTTTCCTAAGACATCTTTATGTGGTACAGTTGCTTGATCTGCTTTATCATTATAATCTCCTTTAGTAAAATAAGAAACATTTCCAAATTCATCTTCCGTAATATCAATAACTCTATGAGTTACTGTTAATCCTTTTGATACATTACTACTAGATATAAATGTTATAACGTCACCTACTTTAATATCTTTAGGATTAGATTCTGTCATTGTTACAACTACATCATATACTTTAATTGTAGGATGCATACTATAGCTTATAATTGTATATAATCCAAATTTGGGTAATTTAGTAGTAGGATTTTTTTCATATATTTTTAGTGATACAAAATAATATGCAAAAAATAAACCTAAAAAAACCAAAACAACTATAACTGCACTAGAGAGTAGTTTCATTGCTTTATTTATAAAATGTCTAATTTTTTTTCGTTTTTCCCTCTTATTCATTTTATATCACCTTAATTACATTTAATTTGTCTCTATTGAAATATATCCTTTAATCATACCTTCAAGTATATTATTTTCTTCATTTAACCATATTTTAAAATTCCATTCATCAGTTGAAAAACTTCCTATTTCTCCACAACCAATTAATATTTTATTATCATTTGATGGAATATATCCAACTGTATTAGTAGAATCAATTTCCTTTTTATATTCATCTAACATATTTCCATATTTAATAATAATATTACCACTATTTTCACCACTTGTTCCATTAGTTAAATAAACTAAATTATCATTAACAATAGTATTTTCTATTATATTAAAATAAACATTATACTTTATTTTAGTATTAGATGAATTTGTTAAAGAAAAATTTAATTTATTTTTCTCATCATTATAATTATAATATTCTATTAAATTATCTCTATCAAATGTTAATATTCCAATATTTAATGAAGTATCTTTAGTATTATATTTTTGTAATTTAATTAAATAATAAGTAAATGTAGTACTTGTAATAGCAAAAAATAAGGCAATAGTTACTACTATAGTAAGTATAATATTAGAATAGCTATTATACTTTTTTTCTTTTTTCATACATTCACCTACTATAAAAATAGTAACACGTATAAAATTAAAATTCAATAAAAATCATATAAAAAGAATAGATTTAATCTATTCATAAAGAGTTGAAAAAAGGAATAAAAAATAGTGTGAGTTTAGTTTTATTTGTATAGGATTTGTAAAAATAATAAAAAATTCCTTTTTTCATTTTTAATATTATATTAGTTATGTGAATTTTTTATGAAATTTTAGTAATTTCAAAATAAAATTTAGTTCCTTTATTTAATTCACTTTCTACGCCATATATAAAATTATGTTTATCTAATATATTTTTAACAATAGATAATCCTACTCCACTACCT
Organism: uncultured Bacilli bacterium; assembly: GCA_947629425.1. Classification (GTDB taxonomy): domain Bacteria; phylum Bacillota_I; class Bacilli_A; order RF39; family UBA660; genus UMGS1124. The sequence goes on from CANRDR010000003.1 coordinate 5,937, forward strand.
ATTTTATTTCTTTTATGATTTTTTTCATTTTTATAATATTTATCCCAAATAATATCTAATTCTTCTTTTTTTATACCTTTTCCTGTATCTATTATATTAACTAAATAAGTTTTCTTTTTTTCTATTACTTCTATTTTAACTGTATTGTCATCACCTGTATAGTTTATTGCATTATTAACTAAATTATAAATTACTTGATTTATTTTATTCATATCTCCATATACATAGGCTTTTTTAGGCATATTTAATATAAACTTATAGTTTTCTAATTCTTTAACTATATTATATTTTTTAATAATATTATTTATTAATTCAACTAAATCAAATTCTTTTAATTCTAATTTATCATAATTAGCCTCTAATTTACTTAAATTTAATATATCATTAACTAATATATTTAATCTATCAGCTTCATCTATAATTATATTTAAATTTTCTTTTTGTTTATCCTTATTATCTATATCTCTAACCATTTCTGCATATGCTTTAATCATAGTTAATGGGGTTTTTAAATCATGACTTACATTTGCTAATAAGTCTCTTCTTAATTCATCTGTTTTTTTAATTTCACTACTAGCATAATTTAATGTATCTACTAATTCATCTAATTCTAATATATTAGTTTTATTTAATTTAAATTCTTTTCTTTTGCTTAATTTTTTAGCCTCTTTAGTAATATATAATATATTTTTATTTAATATTTTAGATATAAATAAAGATGCTATTATTGCAACAAATATAACTATTAAAGTAATATAAATTAATTGTCCTCTTAAAACACTTGTAGTACTATTTACATCTTCTAATGATGTATTTAAAAATAAATATCCATTATATGTTTTTAAATTATATAATATACTTTTGCTATTATTATTTGGATTAACTAATTTAATAATTTCTTTATTTTTATTACTTAATACAAATTTATTTATTATATTAGACATTCCTATATTTTTATTTTTTAATAAACAATTATTACTTAAACCATTAAATAATATATCTTCATCATTATAAACATATTCTAAACATAATTCATTTTTATATGCAAGATTTTCTAATTCAGTTACTGTATATGTTTTACTATTTATATTATTTACTATTTTATCTAATTTATTTATTTGATATTTTTCATAATAATTTTTTAAAAAAGATATTTGAAAAGCCCATAATATTAAAAGAATTAAAACAGAAAATATTACTAAATAAGACATTGTTTTAAATTGTAAACTATTTACTTTATCCTTTAATTTCAAATTTATATCCAACTCCTCTAACTGTTTTAATACAATCTTTATATTTACCTAATTTATTTCTTACTAATTTAATATGAGCATCTATTGTTCTATCCATTGCTTCATAAGTATAACCCCAAATAGATTCTATAATTTTATCTCTTGTAAGTGCAATATCAATATTTTCTAAAAAAAGTTTTAATAGTTCAAATTGAGTATTCGTAAATTCAATATTTTTATTATCTATACTTACTGTTCTTGATAATGTATTAAGTTTTATATTACCTACTTCTATATAAGCATTATTTATTTTATCTCTTTTACATACTGCTTTTATTCTTGCAATTAATTCTTTAGGACTAAATGGTTTAGTTACATAATCATCTATTCCTAAATCAAATCCAGATAATTTATCAAATTCTTCACTTCTTGCACTTAACATAATTATTTTAGTATTATTATTTATTTTTTTTATTTCTTTTACTGCTTCAAAACCATCTAAATTAGGCATCATTATATCCATAATAATACAATCGTAATTATTATTTTCTACTAATTTTATAGCATTATTTCCATCGCTAGCCTCATCATAATCTATATTATCTATTTTTAAATATTCTTTTATTACATTTCTTATTAATTCTTCATCATCTACTATTAAAACTTTCATACGTTTCACCTCATAACAAATTATATTATATCACTTATATGAAAAATATATGAATTTATAAATATATTATTAGTTTAAAAAATATTGAGTTTATATTAAACTTATTATATAATTAATAATAGAATAAGGAGGGATTAGATGGATAATAATGCTAATACAATATATGGCGATATTATAAATAATAATGAAACTACTAATACTACTAACAAAAATGAAAATATAATTAAGTCATTTGATTATGAAAATACTGCAATTACTGATACTGTTAATCTTATTATAGTTGACTCTATTGATAGAAATGCTTCCGATATTCATTTTAATCCTACTGAAACTGGTATAGACATTAGAATTAGAATAGATGGAGAATTAAGACTTTATAGCAAAGTACCAGATTATGTTAAAAAGAACATGATAACTCGTATTAAAATTCTTGCAGGAATGAATATAACTGAAAGTAGAATTCCACAAGATGGTGCAATAAAACAAAAAATACAAGATAAAGATGTAGATTTACGTGTTAGTTCACTACCAACCAATTTAGGAGAGAATATAGTTATACGTATATTAGATTATACTATGAGTAATAAAGGACTTGAAACATTAGGTTTTAGTGAAACAAATTTACAAAAAGTAAATAAAATGATAGCAGAACCAAATGGTATTATTTTAGTAACTGGTGCTACTGGAACTGGTAAATCAACTACTGTTTATTCTATTTTACAAAAATTAAATACAATTGATAGAAATATAATTACTGTTGAAGATCCGATAGAAATGAATATTCCTGGAGTAAATCAAGTACAAGTAATAAGTGATATAGGATTAACTTTTGCTACAAGTTTAAGAAGTATTTTACGTCAAGACCCAGATATAATTATGATTGGAGAAATAAGAGATGATGAAACTGCTAGAATCGCTGTTCGTGCATCAATTACAGGACATTTAGTTTTATCAACAATACATACTAACACTGCACTAAACACAATAGAAAGATTATTAGACATGAGTGTAGAAAGATATTTATTAGGTACTGCATTAACTGGTATAATAAGTCAAAAATTAACAAAAAAATTATGTCCATACTGTAGAGGAACAAGACCGACTACTCCATATGAAAAAAATGTATTTAAAAGAAGTTTAAATTTAGATATTAATGAAATATATGAGGCTAAAGGTTGCGATAAATGCCATGAAGGTTATCAAGGACGTATTGCAATACAAGAAGTATTACTTTTAAATCAAGAAATCAGAGATGCAATAACTAATAATATGAAAAAAGAAGATTTAAGAGAATTAGTATATGGTACTGGTACAATAACAATGTTACAAGACGGATTAACTAAAGTAATTAATGGTGATACTACTTTTGAAGAATTAGTTAAAGCAATAGATATTGATGATTCTGATTTAACAGGTAAAGGTTTAACTGAATCATTAGAAATTGCTGAAAAAAATAATACTGTTTTAGAAAATACAGAAGAATTTAAAGAAATAAATCAAAAAAATGATACAGATTATGAAGTTTTCAATTTTGATTTTCTAAATAAATAAAACTGCTTCAAAAAAAGCAGTTATTTTATTCTCCCGTTGCAGCCATAATATTGATTTTTCCAGCAAATTTTTTACCCATATCTACTGACTGATCAACACCCATATCTTTATATCTTAAAGTCACAAAATAGTTATGTGTAACCTTATATCCAATAGAATTTCTTAATAATATTTTATTATTTTTTGGAAAAGGTATTTCTCCACTAGTTCCATAACAAACTTCACAACTCGTTGTTTCACAAGAAGCAATACACCTTATAGATAATACTAAGTCTTCAAATCTAGTAAGTTCATTAGTAACATTTTCTAATACAACATAATAAGCAGTTCTTGCATCACCAGTATTTTTTACAGAAAATTCTTTTGTTCCTACAAATCTTCCAGGTTTAAATTCTCCTGATGCTCTAAGAATTCCATTACCATCACCATATCTTATTGCTAAATTAGATAAAACACCTATAAAACTATATTCTTCTGTATTTCCTTCAACTTTAGCTAAAAAGTATGCATAAGAAATACCTATTAAAAATAATGTTATTAAAAAAATAAATATAGAAGAAATAATAATTGCAGTTCTTTTTTCTTTAATCATAAAATATCTCCTATCATACTATTACAATAATATCACATAAATTTTTGCTTTACAATAATATAAAAATTATAATTCAATTATATTTTTTAAAAATTTTTTACTTTCTAAATATAAACCTGTATATCTATCATAATAAGTATTAATAAATTTATCTATATTATTTATTATATAGTCTTTTATATTAAATTTAGTAATACTATTTACATCTATTAAATAATACATTCTTAACATTTTTATAGTTTTATCATCATATATTATTTGATTAGTATAACATTTTTTACAAACATATCCCCCTACATCACCATCTATAGTAATTATTTCTTTTTTAGAACCACATAAATTACAACTATTAAAATTAATTCCAACACCTAAATAATCTAATACTTTTAATTCATATATATTAGTTAATATTTTTGGATTTAGCTTTTCATTTAATTTTTTTACTACACTAATAAATAAATTATATAATTCATTATATTCATTTGTTTGTTTAATTACTTGATTAGTTAATTCTACTATATAGCTCAAATAACTAATACTCACTAAATCGTTTTTAATATTTATTAATTCATCTATAACACTAGCCTCATTTAATGTACTTAATTTATTTTCTTTATAATTTAAAAGAAATTTACCATAAGTAAATTTTAAAGTTGCATATCTATTTTTATTTTTTAAACTATTTGCACCCTTAGCAAGTACACCTATTACACCCATATTAGTAAATATATTAATAATTCTAGATGTATCACCATAAGGTATAACACTTAAGATAAATCCTTCTACTTCTAACAAATTAATCACTTCTTTTTATATTCTAAATAATATTCTATTTTTCCTGTTTTTTTAAATAATTCCCAAAGTTGTTTTTTATCCACTATACCCAACCCTTTCTATTTATATATTGGGTATAATTTTTATATTTTATTCAATATTAACCATTTTTCTAAAAATCATATTATTAATTAAGTTTCTAAATATATAAATATTATATGGTATATGATATTTATTAAAACAATTAATTATATTATTTATCTTATTTTTACTTAAATCAGGATATTCTTTTTTTATTAATTCTATAAATTCATTATGTTTTAATTTATATTCTTCTTTTAAGTAATTTTTATCTATATAAATATTTAAACTATTTATTAAATCATCATTTATTAATTCTTTATTATTATTTATAAAATATAATAATAAATTAGTATCCCATCCTAAATTAATAAAGTATTCTAATATATTATATTTTTTTACACCTTTTATATCATTATCTATTTTATTTAATGTATTTAATACTTTATCTATATTATCTTTATTAAAATCATTTTCTCTTTTTAAAAATAATTTTATAGTATTTAATTCAAAATCTTTTAAATAATAAGATTTATAATTATTAATAAATTTTATAAAACAATTATAATCTATATTATTATTAATTATATATTCTTTAATATTATATTTATTTTCTTTTATATAATTATTTATTATGTTTATTATTTTTTCTATATCTTTTCTATTAAGTTTAGTAATATTATGTTTTAATTTATATTCTAAATATAATGGATTAACTATTTTATTTGTTTCTAATTCTTCTATATATTTATCTATTATAGTATTAAATTCATTTAAAGTAATATTATTTAATTTTATAAATTCATTTATTTTATCTTTATCACCATTAGATTCTATTAAGAATCTTAAAACTTCTTCTTTATTCATTTATAAATCCTAAATCTTTTAAATATTTTTCTTTATCACGCCAATTTTCTATTGTTTTTACATATAAATCTAAATATATTTGTTTCCCAAATTTATTTTCTAAATCTACTCTTGCACGTGAACCTATTTCTTTTAACATATTACCATTATGTCCAATAATAATCTTTTTTAATGAATCTCTAGATACTATAATATCTATATATATATTAATTATATTAGTTTTTTCTTCAAATTTAGTAGTAATACATGTAATATTATGAGGTACTTCTTCTTTAGTTAATTCTAATATTTTTTCTCTTACAAATTCACTTGCAATAAATTCTTTACTTGTATTAGTAATTACTCCATCTTCATAATATTTTACATAATCATTTAAATAATCTTTTAATACTTTTATTAATCTATCAGTATTATCTTTTTTTAATGCAGAAATAGGTACTATTTCAGCAAAATCATATAAGTCTTTATAAGTATTTATAGCATTTATTATACCCTCATTATTTAATTTATCTATTTTATTTAATACAAGTATTACAGGTATATCATTATTTTTTAAAGTATTTAATATAAATTCATCGCCCTTACCATATCCTAAAGATGCATCTACTACAAATAAAATAACATCAATATCTTCTATAGCACTATATGCTTCTTTATTTAATCCTCTACCTAATTTATCTTTAGGTTTATGTATTCCTGGTGTATCAACAAATACTATTTGCGTGCCTTTTTCATTATAGACACCATGTATAGTATTTCTAGTAGTTCCTGCAACACTACTTACTATTGCAAGTTTATTATTAATTAGTGTATTTAATAGTGTACTTTTACCTGTATTAGGTCTTCCTATAATACTTACAAAACCACTTCTCATTTTAACCTCCTAATAAATATTATTATATAAATTACCAACTTTTAATACTCTTGTTTCTGAATCTATTGTATATAATATTATACTTTTTTCCGGTTCAAAGAATTCAGTTATTATATTTCTATCTAAATATTTTAAATCACTTATATTATTTGAACCAACCATCATATATATTTTTTCAAAATCACCATATTTATATCCTTTAGTTACTGCAGAAGCAATTGCAATTTGTTCTGCATATATTCCATCTCTAAATATATTATTTTTAACTGTTACGCCTTTAAAAATAGAACCATCATTCATTAAAACAATACATGAAAAACATAAAGAATCATTAGGTGTATGCGAATTACTTAATAAATTTTTTAACTCACTAATCATTTTCTACCTCCTTAAATGCATAAGGACATAAGTCTTTTACTTTATATCTAGTTTCTTCTCCTAATTCATTATAGCATATAATATCATTTTCATCTTTAAATAATTCATATATAAATTGTCTACATAGAAAGCATGGAGTTACATTTCCATTTCCTAAAACATATAGTGTTTTAAAACTTTCTTTTTTATATCCTGCTGTAATTGCAGAACCTATTGCAACTTGTTCTGCACATAATCCATCTTTATATGAAGGATTTTCTACATTTACTCCTTCAAAAGTAGTTCCATCTTCCATTTCTATAATACATGCTACTTTATAACCACTATATTTTGAATATGAATTATCAATAATCTTTTTTAATTCTAAAAACATATTAATCACCTTACTATATCTAAACTTTCTAATATTTCATTTTGTAAACCAAACATAACTTTTTCATCACTTTCATTCATATGATCATATCCTAATAAATGTAATAATCCGTGTAAACATAAAAATGATAATTCTCGTTTTTCACTATGTTCATACATACTAGCTTGTTCTTTCATTTTAGGTATTGATATAAATATATCACCTAATGAATTTAATAGAGTATCTATATGTTTATTATCATTTAAAGCAAAACTTAATACATCAGTAGTTCTATCTACATTTCTATATGTTTTATTTAAATCATGCATTTCTTCATCACTAATAAAAACTATATCAAAATAAGCATTCTTTATATTTAACTTTTTTATAGTATAATCTATTACTTTATATAAATAGTCATAATTAGAATAACCATAATTATCTATTATTTCATATGTTGTATTCATAAAACCTCCAAAATATTATAATAATCTAATATAAATAGAATCCCACCTACAGTTAAAAATATCCAAATTATATTATAAAACCATTCTTTTTTTAATACATTAGGTAAAATACCTTCTATTTTATCTAATAATCTATATATTAAATACCCTATTATTCCACCACATAAATTAAGTATTATATCATCTATATCAAAACTTCTACCTATATTCATTTGTATTAATTCTATACTTAAAGATGTTATTAAAGTAATAATAAATGATATATATAATTTTTTATTTTTTAAAAATGTACATATAAAATATCCAAATGGAACAAATAATAATACATTACCTAATACATTTTTATAAAATAATTTGCTATCTATTTCATATCTTAATATTTCTTTAAATGGTATAAAGTTATTAGAATATGATTCAAAGTCAGTAGATGTTACTAATTCAAATAATAAAAACATATATAATACAAAACTTAAAAATAATAAATCTTTATATATTACTAATTTTTTTTTATTTATTATAGCATCTACTATTCTTAATGTAGATATAACTATTATAAATAATAATAACATAGGCCATATTTCTTTTAATACTATATTAACTTCTGTAGGTATCACTTTATCACCACACTTTTTATTTATTAGATTTATTAACTTCTATATATATTGTACTATTAAATATACATTTTTTCAAAACTTTTTTCCTAATTATGCATCTTTACTAATAATTTCATTAGTTACTACAAATACATCCATATAAATTTTATTATTATTTATTTCTTTTTTTAATATTTTTTTATCTATTATAACACCATTATTGTTTAATTTTTCTTTAAATTTATTATCTATTTCTTTTAATGCTAAATTTTCTGCTTCTTTTATATTATACTTATAAGTTTTTATGTTATATTCTTTTTCTTTATATAATTCAATAAATTTATTTTTAATAATATATTCTTTATCATAATTTTTATATTTTTCTTTAAATAATATTTTATTATTTATTTTTAAGTTATATCTTTTATTTTTAGTATATTCTTTCTTTTGATAATTTAAATCTAAATTAATGGAAGTATTATACCAAACTTTCCCATATATAATACCACTTGCACACATACTGCCAGTTAGTTCTTCATTTAAATATATATCACCACTAATAAGTACATCACCTTTATGAACATAATCATTAACATTAACTAATATTTCTCCTTTAGTACTATATATATTTGTAATAATAGCATCTTTTGTAGATATTATATTACAATATTCTTTATCACTTTTATATGAGTCTTTTATTCTTTCTTCTACTCTTATTTTATAAGTCATACCAATATTTTCAATACTAATCCATTCTAAAGTATCTTTATTATTTTCTAATATTTTATTTTTAATATTTTCTATTTTATAAAAATCTTTTTTTATACTAAATTTTTTAATTCCATAGCTTTCTAATTCATTTATTAAAAGTTCTCTTACTTCTTTATTAGAATGTATTACTTCTATTTTAAGTATTATTTTACTTGATAAAATCATTAATATAATACATATAATAAATGTTAATATAAAATATTTTAAACTATATATTTTATCTATTAAATTATCTATACCTAATTTTTTATATTCTTCTATATCAGAATAATAATTATATCTTTTAATATTTTCAAAATCTTCTTTTTTTATTTTAACTAATATAATATCTTTTTTTATATAAGTTATATTATATAATTCAAAATTATTAGATTTACATTTATCTATAAATCTATTTATATTATTAGTTACTTTAATTAATATATAATTAGACATATTCTTTCTCCAAAGATAATATTTTTCCTTTTACTAATAATTCTTTAGTTTCCATTTTAGTTATTAAAAGATCAATACCTTTTATATAAATAATTAAATTATTTAATTTTAAACTTATATAAGTATCAGTAAATTTAATAATATCTATATAATTATAAATATATATATAATTAGAATATATTATTATATAGTATTCTTCTTTATTTAAATAGTTTTTAAATATTTCTAACACTTAATATCACCAATAAATTATATGCTTAAAAAAAATAGTTAAGATTAACTATTTAATTTATATTATATGATTATTTTTATTTTATATTATTTTTCTTTATATTTTAATGTATATACTTTAGTTTCTATTGCACTTACTGTTTTATTAAGTATTCTTGATAGCTCTTCATAATTCATATTTTTAATATTTTCTTTTAAATATTCTAATTCTTCTTTAGTCCATTTTTTATTTGATTTATATTTATATCCTTTAGAATTTAAAAAACATTTTATACTTTCTTCACTTCTATTTAATCTTAATGCTATTTCTTTATATGATTTATTTATTTTAAATAAATTTATAGCATAATTTTTTTCTTCTTCTGTCCATCTTTTATAATATATTGGATTTTCTAAATAATCTCTTTTTCTTTTTTCTTTTAACCATGCATCTTCATAACCTAATATATTTTTTTCAAGGTTTCTTGAATCCCATTCATTTTGATTATTTTTTAAAAATTCGATAAAATCATCTAATTTAACTACATAATAAAATCTATTTTGTGTCATTTTTTTCTTTACTAATTTAAGTCCTAATTTAGTCCAACTTCTTTTTATCTTTTCATTAGAAACTTTTAATAATTCGGTAATATCACTTACTGTTAGTACATCTAAATTATTTTTAATCATAGGTCCTAAATTAAGAAATGCTGCTCTTTCAATTATTGATTTTGGAGTTCTTTTTAATTTTCTTGCTATAGCCTCAACAGATATATATCCCCATAGTTCACATAATTCATTTTCTTCTTCACTACTCCAGCTTCTTCTATCTTGAATTAATGTTATACCTAATTCTTTTGCTTTTCTATATATAGCCTTTTCTGATTTATTTAATATTTCTGCTATTTTAGTATAATGAGTACTTTTTGATAATTCTTTTAATTTATTTATTTCATCTTCTGTCCATTTATTAGATTTAGGTATACTTAATTCATATTCTTGTGCTAATTTTATTATAGTTTCTCTTCTACAACCTATTATATTTTTTAATTTATCTATAGATATTTTACCCCAATTATCTTTAATATATTTTATTTCTTCTTCAGTAAATATATGTTTTTGCATAAATATCCCCCTTTTAGTACTTTATAATATATAATATTTAAGTCAAAAAGTCAAATATTATACCAACAATTGTTCCTATTATATAAAGTATACTTACTATTTTTATATTTTCTTTTATATTTTTATTATTTTTAAATAGTATTAGTATTGCTATACCAGAATTAGTTAATAAACCAGATATAAGTGCTGAAAAACTAATAGTATTATTAATAAATAATTCAGTTAATATTATACTACTACCACAACTTGGTATTAAGCCAACTAATGAACTAAGTAATGGTGCAAAATAAGTATTTTTTAAAAATATTTTATTTATTAAGTTAATAGATAAATATTCAAATATTATATTTATAAATAAAGTTGCAATAAATATAAATATTAATGTTTTTATAGTATGTTTTATAGAAGATAATATTATACTATGTTTACAATCACAATGAATACTTTCACATATATCATAATTTATTTTTTTATTGTTTTTCTTAAATATTAAATCAATAATTATTCCAAATATAATACCTATAAGAATTTTTATTACTACAATTTTTAAAATTATACTAATATTAGTTTTATGACTTAACATAATAGGTATCATTTCATCACTAGTAGATAAATATATTGATATAAGTGTTCCTAACGTAATTATTCTTGTTATATATAAATTTGTTGCAACTAAAGAAAATCCACATTGTGGGATACTTCCTAAAAACGCTCCAATTATTGGTCCAAATTTTTTAGATTTTGCTATTATATTTTCTATATGTTTATTTAATTTATGTTCAATTAATTCAATTATTATAAATGTTATAAATAAAAATGGTAATAATTTAATACAATCTATTATAGTATCTAATAATATATTATACACATTTCGCCACCTCTTAACATGTTTAAAATTATATTATTATGATTAGTTTTTGTCAACAAAAAATAGACATTAGTCTATTTTGAAATCAAATCACATATTATATTAGATATTTCAGTTGGATTATCAATTGTTAATCCTTCTATTAATCTTGCTTCTGAATATAATACTTTACTATATTTTTTTAATGTTTCTTTATCATTTTTATATAAGTCTTTTATTTTATCTGCTATTGGATGATTTTCATTTATTTCTAATACAACTTCTGCATTAATAGATTCATCGCCTGGCATAGCATTTATAACTTTTTCCATTTCTAAAGAAATATTACCCTTGCTAGAAAAACATACTGGATGATTTTTTAATTTATTAGTAAATCTTACTTCATTAACTTTAATTTCATCTTTCATTAAAGATAACATATCTTTATTATCTTCATTTAATTTTTCTATTTTTTCTTTATCTTCATCTAATTCTAAATCTGCACTACTAACATTTTTGAATTTCTTTTTATCATATTCTACTAATGCATTTAATGTAAATTCATCAACATAATCAGTAAGATACAAAATTTCATAATCTTTTTCTTTAACTTGTTCTATTTGTGGTAAATTATCAATTTTATCTATACTTTCTCCACTAGCATAATATATATCTGTTTGATTTTCTTTCATGTTTTTTATATATTCTTTTAAAGTAATTAATTCTTTTGTTTTACTAGATGTAAACATTATTAAATCTTGTAATTTTTCTTTATCTACTCCATAGTTATTATAAATACCAAATTTAATATTAGTACCAAATACTTTAAAGAATTTAATATATTTTTCTCTATCATTTTCTAACATATCAGTTAATTCTTTAATTATTTTAGTTTCTATATTTTTTGCAATTAAGTTAACTGATTTAGTTTTTTGTAACATTTCTCTTGATATATTTAATGAAACATCTTCTGTATCAATTACACCTTTTACAAAACTAAAATAATCTGGTAATAATTCACTACATTTTTCCATTATTAATACACCATTAGAATATAAACTTAATCCTTTTTCATATTCTTTTGTATAAAAATCATATGGAGCATGACTAGGTATAAATAATAATCCGTTATAACTAACCACACCTTCTACTTTAGTACTAATTACTTTTAAAGGTGCTTCATAATCATAATAAGTATCAGAATAATAATGATTATATTCTTCATCTTTTACTTCTTTTTTATTCTTTTTCCATATAGGTATCATGCTATTAATAGTTTCTATTTCTTTTACTGTTTCATATTCGTCTTTATCATCATCTTTTTTCTTTTCTTTTAAATGATTATGTGTTACTTCCATTTTAATAGGATATCTTATGTAATCACTATATTTTTTTATTAAATCTTTTAATTTAAATTCTTTTAAGTAATCACTATAAGTTTCTTCATCAGTGTCTTCTTTTATATGTAATATTATATCTGTACCAACACTAGTCTTTTCACATTCTTCTATAGTATAACCATCTAGTCCTTTAGAATTCCATCTGTGTGCTACATCTTCATCAATTGATTTAGATATTACTGTTATTTCATCACTTACCATAAATGCTGAATAAAATCCTACTCCAAATTGTCCAATAATATCTATATCTTTATTTTTAACATCATTTAATTCTTTAAATGCTAAAGAACCGCTTTTTGCAATAGTTCCTAAGTTATTTTCTAACTCTACACCTGTCATACCACAACCATTATCACTAACAGTTATTGTACGTAATGTTTCGTCAAAATTAACATTTATTTCTAAATTTTCTTTCTTAATTTTTACTTTTTTATCAGTTAATGATCTATAATATATTTTATCTATAGCATCACTTGCATTACTAATTAATTCTCTTAAAAATATATCTTTGTTAGTATATATTGAATTAATCATTAAGTCTAATAATCTTTTTGATTCTGATTTAAATTCTTTTTTCTTCATAAATTCTCTCCTTTAAGTTATATATATGTTATATCTCTTTTTTTAGCACATGTCAATATAAAGTGCTAATTAAATTTTTAAAAAAATAGAATATTATTTTATTCTACTTTATATGGATTAGATTTTGTACCTAATGCATTATTTATTGTTATATTATTTAAAACTATCATTGGTCTTATATATGAATATTTAGTTGGAATATTGATTAAATAGTTTGTTCCACCATAATTCTCTTTTGCAGGTGATACATCACTGACACTGCTACCATAACTTGTTTTATCACTATTAGCACTATATGTAGCAGGAGATAAAGTCCACCACCATTCACTAAAGTTATATATATAATTTGACTTAACTTGTTCAGCAGAAGCATTATATTTTAATCCTGCAAAATGTATTTCATCTATTGTAATAGTTGAAATATAATCCTTAAATCTTGTATTTTTTTCTGTTGATTTTATAGTTGAGTATTTATCCTTATGACTTCGTGTGTTTCTGTAAAATGCTTCATAATAACAAATCCCATTTTCTAAACAATAATCTTCATCAACTTTATCTCCATTACTAGTATAATAATCTTCTAAATTACCTAAATCCCATGTTGCATACTTTATTTTATCTTGAAACTCATTTTTTAATGTTGATTTATTATTATTTGGATAATCAGATTCTTGAGAAGTTGCAAAATGTTCATCAAACCATTTTTGAAGTTGCCCTCTTAAACAATAAGGATGACTATTACCAGTACAATTTAAATAATCTATTTTATATGGGGATTCCTTTGTACCATTTCCAATATATCCATAACTACTACTCCCTATAAATGCATTTTCACCCCCTGTTGCTGTTTCACATAAACTATTCTTATCTTCTAGTATTAATTTTATTGAACCATCTCCCTCTATTCTTACAATTCTCCAACACATATTATTAAAGTTTAAATAATTGTCTTGTACATTTCCTCTAAAATAATAAGAATTACCATAATCATCTTCTGTTATACTTAATGTTCTTTCATCAGTATTACTTGCTTCTTTTGCAGGTACTGTTTTTGGTGTTGGGGAATATATTGTACTTTCTGTATCAGGTAATGCTTTCATCGCATTTTTTATTATATTATATGCTAATGTACTTTCTTCATATGGTATTTCATCTTCTTTATTTATTATTTGTTCTCCTGTTACATTTATATTTATACTTATTTGTTTGTCCATCCAGTTATTTTCATTGTCATTTGTAAATACCCATTTCCAATATAATTTTACTTCTTTTTCTTCTTTATAGTTTATTATTTCTACTATATTATTTATTTCTAATGTATGTTCTGCATCTTTATATATTTTTAAATTATCTGGAATATTATCTCTATTTATTTTTATTACACTTCTTATATTTACTTCACTTTCACTTGCATCTAACTTTAATGTTATTACTCCACTACTTCCTGGTATTACTTTTGTATAATTATCATCTAAAGTACTATTTAAATCTATACTTACTTCTTCATTTATTTTACCATTTACTAAAAATGAAAATTTTGCTGTATCTAAATCAACACTTGAATTTGCATTACTTTGAAAGAATGCTCTTGTAAATGGTAATGATGTTATTGTTAATAATGCTAAATCTAATACTATAAATATCATTAATGCTATTATTATTCTTTTTTTCTTTTTACTTAACTTATTAAATACATTTCTATTCATATATATCTCTTTTCCATATAAAAAAATTATATAAGTATAACCCCCCCCATATCGAACAAACGTTCCTATGAGAGAGATTGGTTATATAATTCAATCCTTCGTATATAATTTCTTTATTTTTCTTTTTGAGTACTTTTTTACTCTATTTACATTATACTTTAAAATTTAGTTCTTTACAAGTATCAAAAAAAGAAATATTTTATTTTATTTCTTCTATTTCTTTTATTGTTAATCCTGTTACTTCACTAATAACATCAATAGATATTTTCTTTTTTAACATCTTTTTTGCTACTGATAAAGTGTTATCTTTAACGCCACTAGTAAATCCATCTTGTTTTCCTTTATCAAATCCATCATCAAATGCTTTAAGTCTTATACTTTCTCTTATATTCTTTTCTTCTAATTCTTTATCATA
>CANRDR010000004.1 GCA_947629425.1 uncultured Bacilli bacterium
CAAGCTGATATGAATAAATCATTTAGTGGTAAACTTATAGTAACAAGTACTCAACAATTTACTAATGGGTCATAAAAAATATGATAAGGAAAATAGAAAATGAAGAAAAAAAATATAATATTTATAGGTATAATTGTTTCTATATTATTGCTAATTTCTTTAATAGGTACAACATTTGCATATTATATTGCTAAAATATCAGGAACTCCTAGTACTACTAATGTATCAGGTAATACTGGTAATTTGGCATTGACATATACACCATTAAATATAACTGTTTCTGACATACTTCCAGGTTGGACATTAGAAAAAAACTTTACTGTAAAAAATACATCGACTGCTGATAAAAGTTTAACTTATGATTTAATACTACAAAATATAAGTAATACTTTTACTAGACAACAAGATATTGTTTTTAAAATTACATGTAAATCTTCTAGTGGAACATGTTTAGGAAGTGGTACTAAAATAGGAACAAGCGGTGATGGTACTACAGAATTACAATTTCCTGCAAGTGATGTTACATTGTTTACATCATCTTCAATTCCAAAAGGTGTAACACATACATATTCAATTTATTTTAGATATAAAAATGAAGCTACGACTGATCAACAAGCTGATATGTTAAAATCATTTAAAACAACTGTTACAATTAGTAGTAATGGAAAATATACATATTAAGTGAAAGGATGGTAATAATGCAAAAAAATAAAAAAATATTTTTTTTAATAACTCTATCTATATTTATATGTATATTAATTAGTATAGTGTCAATTACTTATGCATATTTTCTTGCCAGAGTAGAAAATTCACCTACAGAAAATAATATATTAGGAAATACTTCAAATTTATCTTTACAATATAAAGATGGTTCAACAATAACTGGTTCTAATATAATTCCGGGTTGGAGCAAATCATTAAGTTTTAAAATAGAAAATACTGGTGATTCTGATACTTATTATAAAGTAGTATTTGAAAGCATTAATAATCCATTTAGTAGACAACAAGATTTAAGATATACTTTAAGTTGTAGTTCATCTGATAGTTATTCTTGTTCTGGAAAATCTGATAGTCAACTTCCATCTACTACTAATTCCTTAACTGATATAGTATCAAATAATATTAATCCAGGTACTACACATACTTATACACTTACTATTACATACAAAAATGATCCTAATGTAGATCAATCATTATCTGATAAAGATAAAAATTTTAGTGCAAAAGTTACTATAGTTGCAGAACATGAATCTATGTAATAAAGAATTTATATATTTCTTTATTTTTTTGTGATAAAATTGAATTAGAATAGAGGGATAATATGAATATAATAAATATTATAGAAAAAAAATCTTTAGGAAAAGAATTAACTTATGAAGAATTAAGTTATGCATTTAATGGATATTTAAAAGAGAAGATAGAAGATTATCAAATGAGTAGTTTACTTATGGCTATAGTTATAAATGGAATGACTTTTGAAGAAACTAGAAATTTAACTGATATATTTATAAAAAGCGGTAAAGTATATGACTTAAGTAGTATTGGTGAAGTTATAGTTGATAAACATTCAACAGGAGGTATAGGAGATTCAACAACTTTAGTAGTTGGCCCAATAGTTGCAAGTTGTGGAGTTAAAATGGCTAAAATAAGTGGTAAAGGTTTAGGAATAACAGGTGGCACTATTGATAAATTACAAAGTATACCTAAATTTAACGTATATTTATCAAAGATGGAATTTTTAGAAAATTTAAAAACAGTTGGATTTGTAGATTCAAGTCAAACAGATGATTTAGTACCTATGGATAAAAAAGTATATAACTTAAGAAATAATTCAGGAACAACAAAATCTATTCCATTAATAGTTTCATCTATTATGTCAAAAAAAATAGCAAGTGGTGCAGATATTATACTAATAGATATAAAAGTAGGAAATGGTGCATTAATTAAAACCAAAACAGATGCAAAATTAATGAGTGATTGGATGAAAAAAATAGGCACTTCATACAATAAAAAAGTTGTTACAATAATAAGTGATATGAATAAACCATTATCTAATAGTATTGGTAATTTATTAGAAGTAGAAGAAGCAATGAACGTATTAAAAGGAAAAGACTGTGCTTTATTAGAAACATCTCGTGAAATTGCAAGTATATTAATATCTCTTGCTAAAAAAATAACAAAAGAAGAAGCACTAGAAGAAGTAGATAATGCAATAAAGTCAAAAAAAGCATATAAAAAGTTTTTAGAATTTGTTTCATCTCAAGGTGGAGATATAAGTAAAATAAAAATAAAGGCTAATATAAAAGTAGTAAGAAGTAAAGAATCTGGTATATTAAAAGCGATTAATGCTGAAAAAATTGGAGAATTAGCATTAAAATTAGGTGCTGGTAAAATTAATGATAGACAAAAAATAGATTATTCTGCTGGAATAAAATTATTTAAAAATGTAGGAGATAGAGTAGAAAAAAATGATGTATTAGCAACACTTTACACAAATAAACATATAAATTTGTCAAATGATGACGTAAATTGTTTCATCGTAGAATAGAATTTGCTATACTAATAATAAGATAAGGGTGAGATTTATGAATGAACAAACAAATAATGTAACTCAAAATGTTACAAATAATACTGATCAAGTTATAGATTTATCTAAAAATGCAGAAGAAATTGTATTAAATGATATGCCTAAACCTGCAAATGTTGAGGCTAATAATGTAAGTACTAATGCAAGTATTCAAACAAATGATAATGCATACGTTAATCAACAAAATGATAATGCAAATACTAACCAACCAAACGAAAGTATTAATACTAATACGAATGAAACTACTAATAATGTATTAAAACAAGATATAAATAATGATATGTTTGGTAAAATAATAAATATTACTGATTCAAAAATAACAATAGAATTAAATAAATCAAGTGAAGTAATACCAAACTTAATGAATTTACATGTAATATTTTATGATGATGAATCTAAATTATTAGGAGAAGTAAGAGCAGTATTAACAGATACAATTGAAATTGATTTAAAGGGTGAATTTCAAGGAGAAAGATTTATTGCTGGTACAATAAAAAAACCAAGTCTATCAAGTAAAGTAAGGGTTATTAATGAAGAAGAATTAAATGTAATATTAGGAACTAATAATGCATCAAATATTTATATTGGTAAAAGTCCTATATATCCAGGAAAAAATATATATTGTAATATAAATGATTTATTTTCAAATCACTTATGTTTCTTTGGTAATTCTGGTAGTGGTAAAAGTTGTAGTGTATCAAGAGTTATACAAAATGTATTTTTAAATAAAAATTTCTTAACTTATAATGCAAACTTATTTTTCTTTGATGCATATGGAGAATATAAAAATGCATTTAAAGATTTATCAACTATTAATCCAAACTATCAATATAAATTTTTAACATCTAATCCAGTTGATCCAACAGATTGTAAATTAGCGATTCCAGTATATTTGCTTACTGTTGATGATATTGCATTATTATTACAGGCTACAGATCATTCACAAATAACTATAATTGAAAGAATGTATAAATTAGCACGTATATTTAGTAGAAATGATGATATGACTAAAAAATTAAAAAATCATTTAATAGCACGCGCTATAATGAATGTATTATTTTCAAATCAATCATCTACTGCTAAAAAATCAGATATATTTTCTATAGTTACAGCATGTTCTACAGATGAATTTAATTTAAAGGCAGAATTACAAGGTGTTGGTTATACAAGAGTATTTAGTGAATGTTTCGGAATAGATAGAAATGGAGAATTTGGTGAATCAGTACTTTTAAATGAATATTTAAATAAATATATTGATGATAATTTAGAAAGTACTATTAGTATACCAAATGAAGCTTTCTTTACTTTATCAGATTTAGCTAATGCATTAAGTTTTACTTTAATAGGAGAAGGTTTTCAAGAAAATAAAACTATTCAAGATGCAGCAATTATATTAAAAGTTAGATTAAATTCTATAATTAATAGTTCAAATAGTGCATTCTTTGATGTAAATGAATATGTTAACTTAGAAACTTATATATCTAATTTAATAATGAATAATAATAAACGTAGTCAAATTATTAATATTAACTTAGAAGGTGTAGATGATAATCTAGCTAAAGTATTAGTTAAAATTCTTGCTAAAATGTTATATGATTTTGCTAAATCAAGAACTGATAGAGCAAGTATACCATTTCATTTATTTATAGAAGAAGCGCATAGATATGTTGTAAAAGATAATGATGTATTCTTAATAGGTTATAATATATTTGAACGTATTGCAAAAGAAGGTAGAAAATACGGTGTTATATTAGATTTAGTTAGTCAAAGACCTGTTGAAATATCTGATACAGTTGTATCACAAATGAGTAATTTCTTAATATTAAAAATGACTCATCCATTAGACTTAGAATATATTGAAAAAATGTTACCTAATATTAGTGGAGATGTTATAGATAAATTAAATTCATTACAAGCAGGTACTTTAGTTGCATTTGGAAATGCATTTAAGATACCACTTCTAATAAAGATGGATATGCCTAATCCTACTCCATACAGTTCTAACTGTGATATTATTAATACTTGGAAAGGGTAATTTTAAATAATTCGACAAATGATTTACGTCATTTGTTGTTTTTTT
This sequence comes from uncultured Bacilli bacterium, assembly GCA_947629425.1. Lineage (GTDB taxonomy): Bacteria > Bacillota_I > Bacilli_A > RF39 > UBA660 > UMGS1124. The sequence continues at coordinate 4,668 of CANRDR010000004.1, forward strand.
TAACTGTATATGTTAAACTTAGTAAGGTGATGATATGGCAAAATATGATGAAAGTTCAATTAAAATATTAGAAGGTTTAGAAGCAGTTAGAAAAAGACCAGGAATGTATATTGGATCAACTGATAAAAGAGGTCTTCACCATTTAGCATGGGAAATTATAGATAATTCAATAGATGAAATAATAAATGGTTTTGGTTCAAAAATTGCAATAACAATAAATGAAGATGGATCACTAACAGTAAGTGATGATGGCCGTGGGGTTCCAATAGGAATGCACTCTAGCGGTAAAAGTACTCCAGAAGTAATTTATACGATTTTACATGCAGGAGGTAAATTTAGTGAATCAGGTTATAAAGTAAGTGGTGGATTACATGGAGTAGGTGCAAGTGTAGTAAATGCTTTATCTGAATGGATGAAAGTTACTATTTATAGAGATGGTGTAATTAGTGAAATAGAATTTGAAAATGGTGGACATTTAAAAAGTGATTTAAAACAAATAGGAACTACTAAAAAAACTGGAACAACTGTTACATTTATGCCAGATAAGGAAATATTTAAACAAAATGAATTTTCGTTTACAACTTTATGTGAAAGAATGCAAGAAAGTGCGTTTTTGTTAAACAAATTAACTGTAGAATTAACAGATGTATTAGATAATAAAAATGTAGTATATCATTATGATAATGGACTTATTTCTTTTGCTGAATATATGAATGAAGGAAAAAATGTATTACATGATGTTGTATCAATACATGGAATAAAAAATGATATAGAAGTAGATATAGCATTACAATATACTGATACATATAATGAAAGTATTTTATCTTTTGTAAATAACGTAAAAACAAGTGATGGAGGAACACACGAAGTAGGTTTTAAAACTGGTATTACAAAAGTATTTAATGATTATGCAAGAACTAATAATTTAATAAAAAATAAAGATTCGAATTTTGAAGGAAGCGATGTAAGAGAAGGTTTGACTGCTGTAATTAATTTAAGAATTCCTGAAAAATATTTACAATTTGAAGGACAAACTAAAGGTAAATTAGGAACTCCTGAAGCAAGAAGTGTAGTAGAAACAATAGTATATGATAATTTAAAATTCTTTTTAGAAGAAAATAGAGATACTGCAGTAACTATTATTGAAAAATCAATAAAATCTAAAACTGCAAGAGAGGCTGCTAGAAAAGCAAGAGAAGAAGCAAGAAATGGAAAATCTAAAAAGAATGAAGCTAGAAGTTTATCTGCTAAATTAACTCCACCTCAAGCAAGAAATCCTAAAATAAATGAATTATTTATAGTAGAAGGAAACTCAGCAGGAGGTACTGCTAAAAAAAGTAGAGATAGAAAATTTCAAGCAATACTTCCTCTTCGTGGTAAAATAATCAATACAGAAAAAGCGTCTTTAGCAGATATATTTAAAAACGAAGAAATTAATACAATAATACATTGTATAGGTGCTGGTGTTGGAAATGATTTTGATATAAAAGATATAAATTATGATAAAGTAATAATAACAACAGATGCCGATGATGATGGTGCTCATATTCAATGTTTACTGTTAACGTTTTTCTATAGATTTATGAGACCTTTAGTAGAAACAGGACATTTATATATAGCAATGCCACCTTTATTTAAAGTAGATTATAATAAATCAGTAAATTATTTTTGGACTAATGAAGAATTAAAAGAATATACTACTGGAAAATCTAATTATAAAGTACAAAGATATAAAGGATTAGGTGAAATGAATCCAGGACCTTTTTGGGAAACAACAATGTGTCCTGAAACAAGAAATTTAATAAAGGTTTCTATAAGTGATGCTGCATTAGCAGAAAAAAGAGTAAGTACATTAATGGGTGATGTTGTAGAACCTAGAAAAGAATGGATTAATGAAAATGTTATATTTTCTATGGAAGATGATTATGTAATAAATTAAATAGAAATGGGTTGTAAAAGTGAGAATATTAAAAAATATATTATTAATTATATTTTTGTTTATGCCAACTGTAGTATTAGCCGATGGAATAGAAAACTATTATATTAATGCTACTATATTAAATAATGGTGATATAGAAGTAGAAGAATATTTTAACTTAACAGGATACTATAATGGTATGGATAGAATTATTAATTATAAAAATATTAATGCAAAAGAATTTGATCCATATAGTGATTCGTTTGGAGGAAGTAAAATTCATAACGGTGATAATATTACATTAGAAGAAATAAGAGGAGTAGAAATAAATAATAATTTTGATTTTAATAATGTTAATGGTCAAATATTTAATGAAACTTATAGTGGTGAAATTGGAGATTATGGAGTATATAAAATTACTAGATCAGCTATAGGGGATACTTATAGAATATTTATGCCGAGTAGTAAAAATAAAGCATTTTATATAAAATATAAATTACATAATATGGCAGTATTGCATAATGATATAGGAGAATTAGGATGGAATGTATTTGGAACAGAATTAAATGAAAGTATAAATAATTTAAAAGTAGTAGTAAATATTCCTAATAATAGTAATTTAATAAAAGTATGGGCTCATGGTCCATTACATGGTGAAAGTAAAATAATATCGAATGATAAAGTTGAAGCTACTATTAATAATCTAAATGCAAATACTGCATTAGATATAAGAGTTGCATTTGATAAAGAAGTAATAAATAATTCTACTAAATTAACAAATGTTGATGCATTAGATAAAATTATTAATTATGAAACAAAATTAGCATATGCAGCTAATAAAGAAAGAGAAGCAATAAAAAAATCAAAAATAAACGAAATTGATAATTTATTTAAAGAATTAGATAATGAACCTAGGAGATATAAATATAACTCTTTATATGATAAAATTAATAATTTAAATTATATAGATTTAAAAAATACATATATAGAAAAATTAATTACTTATCAAGATAAAGTAGATGAATATGAATATGATAATTTTAGTTATTATACTAAGGATATTAGTTATTCATCTTATGATTTTGCTAAAGAATATCCTGATTTAGTATTCAGTGAAAATTTAAGAAATAAAATGAATAATGAATTAGAAATATTAAGAAAGAAAGTTAAGTTTAAAGAAACTAAATTAGAAATAATTATAATATTAATATCTATTTGTTTTCTTATAATTTCTTATTTAACTTTAAATAAAGGTAAGTTTTTTAGTAAATTAATAAAGTATGTAGAACCTAAATATTTAAGAGATCTACCTTCTAATTTATCACCAATTTGTGCTGGATTATTAGTAAACAAAAAAATAAGTAAGTATGAAATATCTGCTACATTATTAGATTTAGTAAGAAGAAAGATAGTAGTAGTAGAAAAAGATGCAAAAAATAATACTGTGTTACATTTAGTTGCTGATAGAAAAACATTATCTGATAGTGATAAAAATTTTATTAAAATGATATTTGAAAATAATAATATATTAAATTTAAAGAAAATGAAAAAGATAGACAATTATAGATTTGAAAAATGGAGAGATAATGAATTAGATATATTAAGAGATAATGATTTACTTGAATATTTTGAACCTAATGATACTGTAAATGGAAACTTTTTAATATATGGTATATTGTTTATTTTTATGGGTTTTTTCTCTCCAATAGGGTTAATATTATTAAGTATTTATGCTTTTAAAAGATATAGAGAAAATATTTATATGTTTTATATAATTATTATTAATATATTATTAGGATTAGTATCATTATTTGCTAATCACTTAGTACATTTTTCTATAATATTTATAATTGTTTCTACTATAGTAATGAAACTAAATTTAAAGAAAACACCCCAAAAAATTAAAATGAAATTAACTGAAGAAGGAAAATTAGAACAAAAAAAATGGTATGCATTTAGAAATTTCTTAAATGAATTTTCTAGATTAGATGAAAAAGAAATACCAGAAGTTGCATTATGGGAGAAATATTTAGTATTTGCAACAGCATTTGGTATAGGAGAAAAAGTGCTTAAAAGTATGAAAATTAGATTAGAAAATCAAAATGTAGATATTTTAACAGATAGTATATTCTTTGATACATATAATATGACTACAATATATGATTCAACTTCTAATTTATCTAATAGAGTCTCAGCATTATCTACACCAACTCTTACTTTTCCAGCAAGTTCTAGTTCTGGAGGTGGATATGATGGCGGATCATTTTCCTCTGGTGGTGGAGGAGGCGGAGGTTTCTCCGGTGGTTCATCAGGTGGAGGTTCATTTGGTGGAGGAGGCGGAGGTGGCCGTTTCTAAAATAAAACTTAAAAACATATTGAATCTGTTTGAATTTTTGAACAGATTTTTTAAATGTATTATATAATTTAATAACAGGAATTGTGTATTGAACTAAATAGGTAAGAATCTTGAAGAATACAAAATTTTTTACACACTCCAAAATTTTTTTATTAGAATTTTAAATTTATTTTAATAACAAAAAAGAAGTAAGAATTAACTTACTTGATACCATGGAAAGTTCTATTTACACAGAATTCTTTACACACTCTTTTAAAGTATCATCTATACAGATTTTTAATACATATTTATATATTATCTAGATCTACCTCTTATATTTTCTTGTTCATATTCATCTTCATAATAATTATTGAAACTTTGATTATAAATACCATAAATATTATTATCCATATTGTTTTGATTATTTAAATTATTTGAATCAAATGTAGGATTATATAAACTATTTTGGTTATTTAAATTATTTGGATTATATAAGTTTTGATCATTTATATTTGTATTGTTAATATTATTTATATTATTATTTTGAAAATTTTGTTGTTGAGTTTGTTGATTTTGATTTAATTGATTTTTTTGATTTTTATTTTGTTTATTTTTATTTAAATTATTTTGATTATTCATATTATTTATAGAATCTACTTTATTATTATTTTGAATTAATGTTGTATCTAATTTTTGATTTAATAAATGAATTTTTTGTTTTTGACCTTTTAATCTACGTTCAATACTTTCTATATCATTTAAATATTTCATATATTCATTAGTATCTAAATAATTTTGAAATTCATCTGTAAATTCTTTTTTCATAGTTTTTAATTCTGTTAAAGTACTATCTATATCTTTATTAGTATTACTTAAATTATTTTTTTCATTATTAATTAATGTTTTATAATCAGCACTAGGAACTATTTTAGAAAATGTTTTTACAGTCATTCTTCTTTGTAATTGTCTATAAATTTCTTGAATACTTAATTTATTATTTGGACTATGTAACATTTTTAAAGCAAGGCTATTAAGTTCTAATCTATTTTTTATTTCCATATTACCAATATAATATTTTTTTATTAATTTTTCTTCAGCAGTTATATTTTTTACTTTATTATCTAATCCATTAATATTCATTTGATATTTAAGTATTTTACTTTCAAATAATAATCTTTTTTTATTAAAATTCTTTATATCATTTTCATAATCTATTTCTAAATTATCTTTATTATTAATTAAATTTTTTTTATCTAAAACTTCTTTTTTTTCTAATAATGTTTCTTTTTTAATATTATTAATTTCATTTGTATAATCAAATTTATCTTTTATATCTTTATATATTTCATTTTTATAAAAATCTTTATCTTTCTTTAAATAATCTACATATTCTTTTAAATGATTAGATTTTTCTTTAGACATATTAAATATTTCATATATTATATCTCCATTTTTAGATTTATCAATTATACCAATAATATTATTAATGTTATTTAAATTATTTTCTAATCTATCAACTAATTTATTTATATCGTTTATATCATTTGTGCTATTAATAGCTTTATGTATTCTATGGTTTTCTAATTCTAATTCTCTTAAAGATGATTTATCTTTTTTTATTTTGTCAGTTATAGTTTTTATGAATTCTTTTTGTGCTATTTCTCTTGATATTCTTAATTCTTCTTCATTTTTCTTTTTTTCTTTTTCTTTATTAGTTAATTTATTTATTTCATCATTATTTATATCTTGTTTATCTTTATCATTTGCTTCTTTTTTATCTTTAATGTCTTCTTTACTGTTTTCATCTATAGTATTTTCTTTTTTATTATCTTTATTTAAGTTAGTAGATTTATCTTTATTATCTATTTTATTTTTATCATCTAACTTTTTATCTTTAATGTCTTCTTTACTGTTTTCATCTGTAGTATTTTCTTTTTTATCATCTTTATTTAAGTTTGTAGATTTATCTTTATTATCTATTTTATTTTTATCATCTAGTTTTTTATCTTTAATATCATCTTTACTGTTTTCATCTACAGTATTTTCTTTTTTATCATCTTTATTTAAGTCAATAGATTTATCTTTATTATTTGTTTTACTTTTATTATCTATTTTTTTATCTTTAATGTCTTCTTTATTGTTTTCATTTAAATTTTTTTCTTTTTTATCATCTTTAGTTTCTCGTTTTAAATTTAAATCTTTAGTATCTAATTTTTTATTATTTTTATCTTTTAATTCTGTTGTTTTCTTTTCTTTATCTTTTATATCTTTATCATCTTTTTTTTCATCAATTTTATTTTTAATATCTTTATCTATTTCTTTTTTATTATCTTTCTTTTTTAAATCTAATTTTGTTTCTTTAATATTTATTTTATTTCCAGTTTTAATATCTTTTTTTAATGTATCATTTATATTATTATCTTTATTTTTTTTATCTTGAATTTCTTTTCTTATATCATCTGGAGTTTTATTTTTATTTTCTTTAACTTTTAATTTAATTTTTTGTATAACTTTTTTTCTTTTCTTTTTCTTAATAATATTAGTTTCTTGTTCTTTTTTATAGCGTATTAGTTCTTCTTCTTTTTTCTTTTTTATAATATTTTGTTCTTCTTCTTTCTTTTTTTTATTTTCTAATTCTTTTTTTCTTTTTTTAGCTAAATCTAAATAATATAATTTTAAATATTTAAAATAATCATTTACGTCTTTTTTATTAGAATTCATATCAACCACCTGTAAAGTATTATAACAAAAATAATATAAAAAATATATTATTTATGGGAAATTTTGTAAAAATTTATAAAAATTTATAAAAAGTACTTTAAAAATATAAAAAAAGGTGTTATACTTAATATGCAATAAGGGAGTGTGTGATAAGCCAATTATTTGAATCGTCTTTAAAATTCAGTGTCGACAATTACTACTATTTTGAAGAACGTTTTTTATCCACTTTCTCTTATGCACATAAAAGATAAATTATTTTACGATTTATCTTTTTTATTTTATTTTTATATGATATTATTTATATAGGGAATAACTGGGGTTATAAAATAGAATGGAGAGAAATTATGGAACAAAAAAATTTAACAGGGTATCCACATATTGATAAACCTTGGATGAAGTATTATAAGGATTTAAAGTTTGATGATAATAATTATAGTCATATGGTTGAGTATTTAAAAGAAAAAAATAAATTTAGAAAGTCTTTAATAGCAGAATCATATTATGGTAAAGAATTTACTTATGATGAAATGCTTTTTGATACTACTAGTGCAAAAGCATTATCGAGTATAGGTATAAAAAGAAATGATTTGATTTTAAATTTAGTACCAAATTTAAAAGAAAGTGGAGAAATTTGGTTTGGAGCAACACAAATAGGTGCAATTAGTGATTATATAGATCCTAGACCAGATTCTACAAATATGCAAGCGAATGCAAATAAATTATTAGAAATTATTAAATTTGAAAAACCAAACTATATTGTTGCATTAGATATGTGTTATATAGGAATGATAAAACCTATAGAAAAAGAATTAAAAGAATTAGGAATAAAAGGTATTGTAACTATAAGTGCAAGTGACTCAATGAATTTAAAAGGCAAAATAGATTATATGAAAGATGTAATTAATTACAATTCTTTAAAAAACGCAAGAAACTTAAATTCAAATGTTAAGAAATTATCATGGTATCAAGCATTACAAGATAAACTTAGTAATATGAAAAAAATGGAAGAAGCATATAATAAAGCAACTTCAAAAACTTTAATACCAGTTTATAAATATACTGATTTAAAAAATAATGTAAAATATGAAAATTTATATAAAATTATTGCTGCAGAAGATGAAATAAATTATATAGGACATACTTCAGGTACTAGTGGGGCAAGACCAAAACCTATTACGGCAACTAATAAAAATATAATTTCTAAATTAAATCAAATGGAAATGGCTGGAGTTAATTTTGATACAGGAGATAGAGTTTTAAGAATATTACCTTTATTTGCACCATTTGGAGCATTTGATAATTATTTACTAACTTTATCTAGTGGTGCCATCAGTATAGATGTACCAGAATTTGATATAAGCGAATTTGGATATTTAATTAAAAAATATAGACCAAATATTATAATTGCGACACCTGCATGGCTTGCTCAATTACCCAATTATAAATATTTACAAAATTTAGATTTATCTTGTATTAAAAAAATGACATATGGTGGGGATTCTATGTCAGAAAAAGATGAAGAAAATTTAAATGCATGGTTAAAAAATCATGGTAGCAATGCAATAGTAAGAAAAGGTTATGGAATGAGTGAATTCTTAGGATGTGGTACTCATGCTAAAAATGAATATAACAAATATGGATCAATCGGAATACCTATTCCAGGATTAACATTAGGTATAGTTGATCCAAATATAGATGATAAATTAGTTCCATTAAAATTTGAAGAAGGAAAAGATAAACTAGAAGGAGAAATTATAGTATCAGGAAATTCTGTAACTAACGGAGTTTTACATGAAAATGTAATTGTTCCACATTATGAATTAGATGGTGAATCTTATATTAGAACCAGAGATTTAATGGCTATGGATAGAGATGGAATATTTTATCATTTAGGAAGAAAAGATCGTTCTTTTGCACGTTTTGATGGATATAAAATAAAACCATATGAAATTGAATCTATTATAGAAAGTCATCCATTAGTAAAACAAGCAAGAGTAGTTGAATATTATGATGAAAATTATAGAGGAATAATGCCTATATGTCATATTACATTAAATAATGAAAATATAGAAAATATAGATTCTATTAAATTAGTTAATGAAATAGTATATGACTATATAATTAAAAATCCAACTATGTCATCTAGACAAATACCATCTAAATTTAAAATTAGAGAAAATATGCCATTAACTAAAAATAGTAAAGTAGATTTTAATAAGTTAAAAAATGAACCATTAGATAATACAGAAATTAATGTTTCAGTTGAAGAAACTAATTTAAGTGTAGGTTCAATTAATATATCATATGCAAATAAAGAAAAAGTTTTAAAATTAAAAAAAGATTAAAGAGGTGGTAATAATGCAAAATGTCCAAGGATTTTTGCTAATAAATTTATATGCTTTTCTTTTAATAGTATCTACATGTGTAATATTTTTTGAAAAAAAACATCTAAAACAAATAGAAGGTGCTACTTATTCTAAATTTTTAATTGCAAATTTATTTGTATCATTAACGGGTTTAATATTAGGATTATTAGTTAGCAATATTATATATGCAAATGAATTTTTAATATCTATAGCAAATAAATGTTATTTAATAAGTTTATTTTTCTGGGTTTATTATTTTACTTTTTATACTGTATATGTTGCATTAAAAAATAAAAATACAATAAATAAATTTATACCAATATTTAAAACTATAAAATATTTAAGTATTATATTAATAATTTTATTACCAGTAACTGTAGTTATGGATAAAATAAATAGTCAAGTTTCTGGATATGCAATAATGTATACTTATTTGGTTTGTGGAATAGGAATAATTATTCAAATAATTTGTTTAATTGCAAATTATAAAAATTTAAAAAATAAAAAATTTATACCAATTTATTTATTAATATTTTTAGGAGGAATAATATTTTCTTTACAAGTTATGGATTCTTCATTAAATTATTTAATAAATCCTACTTTAATTTTTATAGCATTTATAATGTATCATACTATAGAAAATCCAGATATAAAAATGTTAAGTGAAATATATAAAAATAAAGAATTAGTAGAACAAACATATGTAGATAAATCTAACTTCTTATTTGAAATGACACAAGAAGTTAGAAGTCCATTAATGAATTTAAATAATTTATGTAAAAGTATAAAAGATGAAGATGATATAGATACAATAAAAGAAAAGTTAAAATTAATAAATAATAGAGTAAGAGAGTTAGATTTTGTAGTAAATGATGTATTAGATGTATCTAGTTTAGATATACAAAAAATTAAATTTATAAGAAATAAATATAATTTAAAAACAATATATGAAGATGTAATAAATAAAGTAAAATCTAATATGCCAGATAATATAGAATTTAGAACAAAAATAAAAGATAATATTCCATTTTTAGAAGGAGATTATATAAAACTAAAACAAGTATTATTAAGTTTATTATTAAATTCAGTTAAAAAAACAAAAGAAGGATTTATAGAATTTAAAATAGATACAATAGAAAGATATGATGTATGTAGATTAATATTTACAATAACTGATACTGGATTAGGATTATCTATAGATAAAATAAATGAAATATTAAGTACAACTAGTGAATTTGATTCTAAGGATGTAGAAGATTTAGAAAAAAGTGATTTTAATATAAAATTATGTCAAAAGATAGCAAAGGCTGCAGGAGGAAATTTATTAATAAAATCTAATCCAGGAAAAGGAACAGAAATAATATTAACAGTAGATCAAGCAATATATAATCCAAGTAGTAAAGAATCTATAATAGATAAATATGAAAGTGCAATAGTAAATAAAAGAGTACTAATTATTAGTCAAGATAAAGAAATAAATAGTATAATAAAAAAGAAATTACAAGAAGAAAATATAACAACATCAATAATATTAAATGGTAATGATGGAATAGATAAAATAAAAAGTAAAAAAACATATGACTATATAATAATAGAAGATGAAATGAATGGAATAAATGGATATAATACAATGAAAGAAATAAAAAATATAAATAAAAAAATACCATTAATATTATTGATAGAGAAGAATAAAGAGAATATAATAAAACATTATATAGAAGATGGATTTCAAGATTATATAATAAAAGAAAATATAATAGAAGATATAAATAGAATAATTGATAAATATTAGAAATATAATGTAAGGGTGATAAAAAAGTGATGTTATTAAAATATATATTATTAGGTATAATACAAGGTATAACAGAACCTTTACCAGTATCTAGTAGTGGACATATATATATATTTAAAAATTTATTTAAAACTAATACTCTATTTAATGATTTAAATTATGAAATATTTTTAAATTTTGCATCATTTATAGCAATATTTATAATATTTAGAAAAGATATATATAAATTAGTAGTAGGATTTTTTAAATATATTTTTAGCAAAGATAGAGATAAATATTTTTATGAATTTAAATATTGTTTAATGATAATAATAGGTACTATACCTGTAGGTATTTTAGGATTAATACTAAAAGATCCATTAGAAGATTTATTATTTAAAAATACATATTTAGTAGGATTAGCATTTATATTTACAGGAATAATACTTATGCTTGTTAAAAATAAAAATGGTAAAAAAACTGATAAAAATATAGTATTAAAAGATGCAGTAATAATAGGTTTATTAGAAGCAGTTGCATTAGTACCGGGAATATCAAGAAGTGGAACAGTATTAGTAGGATGTTTATTATGTAATTTAAATAGAGAATCAAGTTTAAAATATACATTTATGTTATATTTTCCTGTAAGTATCGCAACTATGTTATTAGGTGTAAAAGATGTAATAGAAACAGGTATTAATACTTCTTTAATATTATATTATTTAGTAGGTATGATATTTGCTCTTATAGTAACGTATTATACTTATAAAATATTAAGTGATATTGTTAAAAAGGGTAATCTTTGGAAATTTTCAATATATTTATTTATAATAGGTATTATAGTATTTATATATTTTTTATAACATTTACAATATTTTGTAAATAAATTTCTCAAAAAATGGAAATTTCAAAAAAGTTATTGACAATAAAGTATTGTTTTGTTATAGTACAATTGACTGTTTTATGTAGGGGGAAGTACGAAAAACTAACATAAAAAATATTTGTTTATTTTGATTATTTTTTCCTATAATATGACATAAAATTTTAGTAAAGGAGAAGGAGTTTAGAATGAAAAAGAAAGCAATTACAGTTATTGGTGTTTTGGTGGTAATCGTATGTATAATACTATTATTAATTGGATGTACTAAAAAGAATTATACTATTACATTTGATAGTAATGGTGGTACAAGCGTTAACGATCAAAAGATTAACAAGGGTGAAAATGCTTCAGAACCAACTGATCCAACTAGAGATGGTTATATTTTTGAAGGATGGTATTTAGATGAAGATTTTACTAAACCATTTGATTTTGATACAAAAATCGACAAAAATACTAAACTATATGCTAAATGGACAAAAGTTGATGGAAGTACATGTACAAAAACTTGTGGTGAAGGATATGTACTTGATAAAGAAAATTGTAAATGTATAACTGAAGAAGAGGCTAAAACAACAACTACTACAACAAAAGCTGATGGAAATAAAACTACAAATAAACGTACATATAGAGTTACAAGTGTAAGTTTAAATAAATCATCTTTAAGATTAGTAGTTGGAGACAGTGAAACATTAAAATTAACTATTAATCCAAGTTATGCAACTAATAAAAATGCTACATGGAAATCTAGTAATGAAAATGTTGTTACTGTAAAAGATGGTAAGATTGTTGCTGTGGGACCTGGTAAAGCTACTGTTACTGTTACAGTTGATGGAAAAACTGCTACTGTAGAAGTTGAAGTAATTACTCAAGATCAAGCAAATATGGAACAAGCTTTAGCATCAATGAATCCTAAGACAATTGAAAAAGCTAATACAAGTATTAATTATAGTTCTAATGGATGTTCAATAACTAATACAAATAATAATACACCATCAAAAAATACTGTATCTAGTGGTACTGTTACAAAAGTATATAGATCTACATCTAATACAACATTAACTTCAAATTATACAGTAACATGTGGTTCATTATCACAAACTAAAACAGTAAATCATACAATATTAGCATCACCATATACATATACTAATGAGTCTAATATAGTTCCGATATTAAAGGTAAATATATCAAGTGGATATAGTTTATATGATACAAACGGTGATAGATTCCCTTGTACAGATCCTAATAAAGGCGCTCAAGTAGCAACATATAAAGCTGGAGCTATATATGATATGGTAATTAATGGCGATGCAAATACAACTTATGCTGTAAGACATAGTTAAAATAAAATATAAATATAATAGAAGAAAGGAAAATAAAAATGAAGAAAAATTTATTAGCAATATTACTTTTATCTAGTGCAATGTTTGTTGGACTAAATAATGTAAATGCTCAAGAATCTTTTGATTTAAATCAAAAGAGTTATGAATTAAAATCTGCTGATAAATGGGGAGTAAAAAATATACCATATTTTGGTAATTCACTAATAATAGGTGAAAGAATTTACACTTTAGATAGCTATTATGTATCAGTTGCTGAAGTAACAAGTTCAGTTGATGCATATAGAGATTCTCATTCTACAGGTGATACTCCATTATATTATTTATCAGGAGATGGAAATAATATTACTGCAATTTATGAAATTACAAGTTATGGATTTGACAAAGATGGTCAATTACAATTAGGTGAAAGAAAAGATGTTACTTCAGTATATAGTGATAGCAAAATGGGTAAAGTAACAGCAATTAATAATGTTCTTGTAGATACTACTGCTGAAGATATTATTAAGAAAGATGAAGAAGAGGTAAATAAAAAATTAGAAGAGTTAATAACAGACTTATCAACTACAGGTATAGAAAACGTTAAATTTGAAAATCGAAAATTAACTGTAACAGTTGGTGCTGATGCGTTAGATACAAAATTAACTAATGCAAGAGAAAAAGTAAAAGATACTATTTTAAAGTTCTTAGAAAAAGATGCTAGTATTATAGGTGTAGATTCTATATCATATAATGGAACTACAATTAAATTATCTGCATTAGATGACAATGCAATTAATGAATTTGCAAAAAAATTATTAAAAGATTTATCTGGCAAAGATGATGCTAAAGATTTAACTTATAATGATATTGCAAATAAGAGTACTACAATTCAAGTTACATATATAAAAGATCGTATAGATTTAGGTACTATTGACTACATAATATCATTTGAATATAATGTAGAAAAAATTGTAGAAAAAAATGAAACAGAATTACAAAAAGACGTAAAAGAATTGAATGAAGAACAAGTATTAAAAAGTGTATTTAGTAAAATTGACTATAGTAATGATACACTAACATTCGAGATTAAAAATGCTGAAACTTCTATAACAAGTTTAAATGACACTAAAATTATAGATATGTTCTTAAAAAATTATAAACATGCAAAAACAATAAAAGTTGAAACTAACAATAAAACTGAGACATTTGAAGTTCCAACTGATACAGAATTAACATCAGATCAAGTTTATACTTGGATAATTAAAGTATTAGAAGATATGAGTGGAAAAACTATATTAACAGAACCAGTTTCAATGTTTGCAGCAATTGCCGCTAACGATAATACTATATTATTATCTGATTTAATTAATAAAGAAGCAACAGCAACTGTAACTTATGATGTAAATGGACAAACTGCTACACAAACTTATACATTAAAATTTACTCCAGATTATTCTAAAGTTGATGAACAAATTAAAACAGTTAAAGATTCTATGCAAGAAATTGTAAAAACAGCAAAAGAAAAGATAGGCAATAATAAAGGTATTAGTACTGTTGAATTAAATGATACTACTGTTACTTTTAAAATAAAAGATGGAAGTCAGTCTGCAACAAATTTTAGCAATTTAGGTTTAACTCAAATAATAAGTGGTATGTTTGCTGGTGCAAAAAAAGTTAAATATACTATTAAAAATGTTATTAATGATTCAATAATAAAAACTATAGAATCACAAGAAAAAACTTTTCATGACACAAATAAAGAAAAAGAGATTTCTGCTTTAGCTGAAGAATTAAAAACTAACTTAACAAGTGCTAATTATTATGATGATAGGAATCATTTTGAATTAAGAAATTACACTAATTGTACTATTGATGTAACTGTTACTTATGAAGTTGAAGGTTTAGAAAAACCTCAAGATTATAAAATTAAATTTGAAAAAGATACAGAATATACAGATAATTCAGTAGTAAGTGAATAATAAAGTAAGGGCTATAATAAATTAAAAGTTATAGTCTTTTTATTTGTTTTTATAAATACTTTTTAACAAAAATTGACAAAGTAGAAATCTATTGACAATGGCTAAATAAAATGATATATTATAATCGATTATTTTTACAGGTATAAGTACGAATTTTAGTTTACAATTTAAATAACTTATATATAATATAGTGTTAAGTAATCTAATTTATTATTGGGGGAAGTAATATGAAGAATAAAAAAGGAAAAAACTTTATTTCAATAGGTATAATTATAGTATTAATAGGTATATTAATGCTTGTTTCTGCATGTCAAAAAACATATACAGTTACATTAGATACTGGTAAAACTATTGAAATTAAAAGTGGAGATAAATTAAAGATAGAAAATCCTACGAAAGAAGGTTATACTTTTGAGGGTTGGTATTTAGATGGAGAAGCTTTTGATTTTAATACTAAAATAACTAAAGATATTAAATTAAAAGCTAAATGGGAAATAAATCAATATACTGTTAAATTTAGTGCAGGAACTAGTATTATAAATGAAAGTGTTGATTATAATGAAAAAGTTAAAATGCCTGAGACACCAGTTAAAGACGGATATGAATTTGAAGGATGGTATTTGAATGATAACCCTTTTGATTTTAATACTAAAATAAAAGATGATATTGAACTAACAGCAAAATGGAAATTTGTTGAACCTGCTATTAAACCAATTAATTATACTAATTATACTGTAGAATATTATAAGATGGATTTAGATGGTAATTTTACAGAAATACCATATGAAATAGAATATTTAACTGCTGAAGAAAATGGCAAAGTTTCACCATTGCCTAAAAACTATGCAGGATTTACTACTCCAGCTGTAAAACAAGATATTGCAAAAAAAGATGGTAGTACAGTAATACAATACTTTTATATAAGAAATAAATATAATTTAACAATAGAAAAAGATAATGGTATTAAAGATTATAAAGGTGATGGTACATATTATTATGGAGAAAAAGTAGAACTTAATTATACATTAAATGATGGATACACATTTAATGAATTTAGTGATATAGTTCAAGATAATATATATACAATGCCAGCTAGTAATACTACTTTAAAATTAATTACTACACCTAATATAGATACACCATATATTATTAAACATTATAAAATGAATTTAAATGGTGAATATGAAGATACACCATCAGAAATTGAAACATTAAAGGGAACAACAGATACTAAAGTAACACCAAAAGTAAAAAATTATACTGGATTTACAAGTCCAGATGAAGTAGAAATAAATATAGATGGTGATGGTAATACTGTATTAGAATATAAATATAAAAGAAATAAATATGAATTAACTATTGATAAAGATTTTGGATATATTGATGCATCAGGTAGTGGAACTTATTATTATGAACAAGAAATTAATTTAAGTTATAAATTAAAACCTGGTTATTCATTTATTAAATACAGTGAAAATGTAAAAGATAATACATATAAAATGCCAGCAAAAGATGTTACATTAAATATAATAAGTAAACCAAATGATGATACAGTTTATACTGTTAAACATTATAAAATGAATTTAAATGGTGAATATGAAGATACACCATCAGAAATTGAAACATTAAAGGGAACAACA
>CANRDR010000005.1 GCA_947629425.1 uncultured Bacilli bacterium
AGTCGTTAGAAATCATAGTACAATGCAGTTATAAAACTTTTTGCTTGCGCAGAAACTTTCATAACTTGCTATACATTTTAACACAAAAAAATTAATTTTTATAAAAAAATATTATTATGTGTCAAATATTAAAAAAAGTAAGTATAAACTTACTAGAAAAACTTATCTACATTTTTAGGTACTTTATCATTTTGTATAGCCTTTATTATCTTTTCTTCTTTTTCTAAAGTAACATTTTTACCAGTTATTTTAGATAAATCTCTTATAATACTTCTCAAAACCTTTTCATCTTTCATATTATCTTTATTTAATCTTTTAGCAAGACTAACTATAGTATCTTTATCTACATTAGTTTTATTTTTTACCTTACCAAAAAACTCATCATTTAAATCCATAACCCCTCCTTTAATATAGTATGTATAATTTAATTAATTAGTTAAAATAAATATATATAAAATATACAATACTATTAAATATAATAGATATAGAATTTGTTTTTAAATAATATATAAAACTATAATTATATCTATTAATAAAATATAATATAATAATAAATATAAAATAATATAATAAACTAATTAAAAATATATTTAATTTATTTTTATTTATAAACTTATATATAAATTTATTTAAAAAATATAATATTAATATTATTAAACTAATATATGGTATTTTATTTAATAAAATATCTATAATTAATAAAGTAAAATATGAATATATATTAAATTTATTAATATATAGTATTATTAAACAAGATATTATACCTAAATAATTATTTATTAAATTATCTAATAGAAGTATCAAAATTATCACCTACTATTAATACGTAATTTAAATCATTAAAATTTACATCACTTTTTACATATATTTTTTTAGAAATAGAATCATTTTCTATTTTTATAACTTTACCAATATATAAATGTTCTTTAATAGTACCATATCCACTAGTATATACTAAATCATTTACTAATACTTTATCATAATTAGATATATCAGTAACAGTAAATAATTCAGTTTCTTCATCATAATTTAGTTTACCAAATACATTATTAATACTAACACTTATATCCTTTAAATTTCTTAATGTAGTTAATTCTGAATTATTTTTATTTATTTTAGTAATTTTACCTACTAAACCATATTCGTTAGTAACGCCTAATCCTAAACTTATATTATTATTAGTACCATATTGTATTAGAAATTTATCTGTATTATATGATTCTTTATATATAATTTTAGATACCATATATTTATATTCTAATTTACTTATATTTTTACTAAATTCATTTATATTATTTATTTCATTAGTCAAATAATCTATTTTTTCATCTTTTAATTTAATTATAGAATCATAATAGTTATTATCTAATTTAAATGTTCCTAATACATTACCATAAAAGAATACTATATTATTTCTTAAAAGTACTACTAATATAAATATTATTATATATATACCTATCTTTTTCATCTATTTTCACTTTCTTTAAAAAAACTATAATAATCTTTAGTATTTGTAATTATATGATCTAATAAAGGTATTCCTACAAAATTACATGCATTTATTAACTGATTAGTCATAAGAGTATCAGCATTGCTAGGTTTTATATCCATAGATGGATGATTATGCATAATTATTATACCTGATGCATTACATTTAATTGCATTATATAATATATCTCTAGGATGAAACATAGTTTGATCTTTAGTACCTATTGTTATTATTTTATAATTAATAAGTTTCTTTTTATTATCTAAATATATTGCAAGTAAATTCTCTTGTTTTAAACCTACAAATAAACTTTTAAAAGTATCATGTACTACTTCTGAATTATTTAAAATCATTTTATTTTGTATTTCTACATTAGTAACTCTTTTACCTAATTCTATACTAGCCTTTATTATTTCAGCTTTAATTAAACCTACTCCTTTATAACTACTTAATTCATATATATCTATATTATTAAGTTCATTAATGTTTTCAATATTACTTAATATATTATTTGAAACATCTTTTACAGAATAATTTTTTGTACCTACTCTTAAAATAATAGATAATAATTCTTCATTAGATAAGTTTTCTACACCTACATTTAATAATCTTTCTCTTGGTTTTTCCATTGTTGGAACTTCTTTTAATTTCATATCGTCTCCTTATATTTTTCTATAATCATTTTATTTATTTCTAAAAATACTACTTCATTTTCATTATTCATTAAAGATTCATATTCATTAATTTCTTTTTTTAAAGCATTATTATTAATTTCTATATCTTTTAAATAATAGCTGATACCTTGATTATTTAAATATTTTTCCATATTCTGTATATTTTTTTCATTTTTAAGTATAGAAACATATACTCTCTATAATTCATTATCTTCTATTACAATAGAATTTTTATATTTTTTGCTAAAAGTATCAGCCGCTTCTTTATTAGTATAAACACCTATTTGAAATGCTTTATAAGTACTTGTAAATATATTTTTTATATATCCAGTATAAGATATATAATATCCAAGCGTTATACCTAATATAAATACAATTAATGGTTTAGTAATTTTCTTCATATCATCACCAATTATATTTTAAAACATAATTAAAATATATTTTGTCGAACTATACCCTACACTATATATATTATCTATTTTTTTGCATTTCCTTTTTTTTCTTTTAATTTTTTTATCTTGTAATTGAATTTTATGTTTATTCATGATATTATTAAGTATATGATAGAAAGTAAGTGATTAAATGAATAATATTTTATTAAAAATTAGTTCTGATTTGCTTACTATTTCTTATGCGAAAAAAAGTACAGATAAAAATTTAAATAATACTAATATAATAGATACTAAAAATTTATTATTTTCATATGAATATATATTAGAAAATATGGAATTAGTTAGTAGTTTTTTAAATACTGTTTTAATTAAAAATAATATAAGTAAAGTTAAAGTAAATAATATAGAATTAGTTAGTTTAACATTAGATTTATTAAGTATTAATAATACTATTAAAAATATGTTAATTAATGATGATAAACCTATAAACTATGATATATTCTTAAAACTTTTAGATAATAAAACATTAGAATATTTAAATTGTTATGATATACCACCTTTTTTATTAGAAAGATTAGATATTAATAAAAATTTAAAAGTAGAAGTTAGAAGTGAAATATTCTTTTTAAGTAATTTTATGGAATCTAATAAATTATATAAATATTCTGATATTTATTATAAAAAAACATTAGTTTTAACTAGCAATTTCTTAGTTCAAGATTTAGAAGATTTTAGAACATTCTTAAATATAAATAAATATTTAAAAACTATACATTTAAAATATTATTCAAATGATTTAATATATTCTATAATAGATATATTTAAAGAATATAATATTAGAGATAAGGTAATAGTATTTTATGAAAATAATAATATTAAAGTAATAGTTAATTCTATTAATTATTTAAAAAGTATATATAATAATTATTTAGACAAAAATAATATAGATTTTAAAATAGTATATTCAAAAGAATATAAAAGAAAAAATTTATTTAAACAATTAAACTTTATTACATTAAAATATATATGTATTGTAGTAACTGTTTGTGGAATAGTTTTTAGTGCATTAGATTTTTATAAAAATTATTCTTCTCAAAAAAAATTAGAAAGTATAGATACTCAGTTAACTGATATATTAGATAACTATGAATTAGATAATATTGAAGGAAATGATATAGAGTACATAGATACTGAAGAAAATGAAGAAGATAGTACTACTACAACTACATCTGGTGTTGATTATTTTAGTGTTTATTATAATAGATATAATCAAATATTTGAAGAATTAGAATCAATTAATAATGATACAGTTGGATGGTTAACTGTTAACAATACTAATATTAATACACCTGTAGTACAATCAACAGATAATTCATATTATTTAACACATGATTTTAATAAAAAATATAATTCTTATGGTTGGATATTTATGGATTATAGAAATAATATATATAACTTAAGCAATAATACTATTATATATGGACATAATAAAAATGGTAGATTATTTGGATCTCTTCGATATGTTTTAAATAAAAGTTGGTATACAAATACTGATAATCATACAATTACATTTAATACTAAATTTAAGAATATGAAATGGAAAATATTTTCTATATACAAAATACCTACTAGCAATGATTATTTATACGCTAATTTTGAAGATTTAACTGAATTTAATAGTTTTATAAATTATATTAAAGATAGAAGTATATATGATTTTAATGTAGAAGTTAAAAGTACAGATCATATATTAACATTATCTACTTGTTCTAATAATGCAACACAAAGATTAGTTATTCATGCAGTATTAATAGATGAATAAAACAAGCTTTATTTGAAGCTTGTTTTTAATAATTATCATTTAATTTAGGCATATCTATTTTATTTTCTAAAAATTTATTTACTATCAATACAATTATATTAAATATTAACCAAATTATAAATAATATACCTGTAGTTTGAAATATACTCAATAATAAATTATTTTCATATATTGATGTAACATTACTTAAATTAATATTAACTCCATTTAAAGCAATTAAATTAAATATAAATAATGCTTCAATAATAAATCCTACCCAAATATTTATATTTTTAATTATTGGTTTAGCCTTTTTTATAGAAATAAATTGAATTAATATTGTTATTATAATAAAAGTTAAATAATCTACAATAGATGGAAAATAAGCTAATTTAAATACATTAGTTATATATACATCTATAATATTAAATAAAGGTTTATAATAACTAAAAATGGTATATATTAATATTAAAATTATAGTTAAAATATATAATATTTTAGTTTGTCTTTTATTATTTCCATATATTAAATCAAATAATATAACACCAATTAGTAATATTACTAATCCAATAAAATAATTTTTTTCAATAAATTCAAAAATTAATTTAAATTTATCTAATAATGTCATATCAACCATAAAATTCACCCCAATTATTCTTTATTAACTAACTCACTTATATAAATAGTTTGAGTTGTTTTAACATTTTTTGTACATGTTATTAATGTTAATGTTGTTTTATTTTTATTCCTTTTTATCTCTGCTTTTCCTGTTTTAGGTATAGTATATATATCAACAATTTTATATGTATATAAAACATTGTTATAATCTATATAAATATAATCATCTAAATTTAATTTATATAAATCTTTAAAATATGATACTGATGAATTACCAGAATGACCTGCTATTATAACATTTCCAAATTCTTCATCAGGATAACTAGATGATGATAAAATTTGAATATTTTTATTTACAGTATTATATTTACTATCCTTTTCAGTAAAACCTTTTTTGAAATTAATTTTTGGAATACTTAAATATCCAATGTAAGTATAATTATTAATTTCTTTGCTTTTAGTATCTTCAACCAATTCTTCCCCAATTTCTAAATTTATTATAGTTCCAGTAGAACCATTATCTATTTCTTCTAATGGTTCTACATCAACTATTTCATTATAGTATAATTCATTCATATAATCATATACTTCTATTTTTTTACTTTTAAAATATTCAGAAGCAAAGATTAATATTCCAACAAATAATACTATAAAACTAACAATTATTTTTAGATTTCTTGACATTTCTATAAACTAAATACGAACCAATGCTAAGTATTGTAGCACCTACTGTGTATTTTATAATTGAAGATACTCCAGTAATAGGACAGTCAACTGTCTCAACATCTACAGTAGTAGTTGTATCAACATTTGTATCAACATCTACAGTATAATCATCAAATTCATAATGATTTTCAAATGTATTATTATTTTCATTATTATTTTGATTTTCATTATTTTGATTATTATCATTATTGTTTTCTGGATTATTATTCTCTTGGTCATTATCGTTTTCTTGATTATTTCTTAAATCAATATAATTTACCCTGTAATAAGAGTTATTTTCTTTAACTTCTAAAACCCCATTAGAGATTATAAAATATAATTTGTCTAAATAATTTTCAGTATCAACTATATAATAAGTACCATCATCTAATTGTAAACTATATTTAGTATTAGTGCTTATATATGTTTTTACTAATGAACCACTAGTTTTATATATTTTTATATAATCTTTTGCATCATTAATATCATTATATATAGTTAAATTTGTTAAATAATCATAATCATCATTATCATCATCATTATTTGAACCCTTAATAGTAAATGTTTGAGTACTTGTTGTATCACGAACTGTAATGACTTGTTTTTGTGGTAAATTATAGTTACTATAATTAGAAATAACTATTGTATAAGTACCTGCTGATAATACATTGTTTAAACTTGTATAATTTCTACTTGTAGTATAAGTTTTTACTAAATTACTACAAGTTTTATTAGAACAATCCCCACTGTAAATACTAAACTTGATGCCATTTAAATAATCATCATTTTCATCTACTATTTTTATTCTTACATTAGTATCAGCAAAATTGTCTAATAGAGCAATTAAACTAGCCTCAACTTTATCAGAACTACTTGTATATACTCTTCCTAATATTAAATACTCACCTAAATTATAATAAGTTGCAGTACTATATGAACTCTTTGAACCAGTTAATAGTACTTCAAAATCATCTTTTGTATATTTTTCTAAGCTACTTTCAGGAATTCTTATTTGAAAACTTCCATCTCCTGAAGCCACTAAATTATTATTTACAGTTGTTGTACTAGTAGGTGCATTATAATATTTAACTGTTGGTTTACTTTTTAAACCATAAGTTTCAACATTAATTATATTAGAATAATAATAGCTACCACTCTTATAAAAACTTACATTTTTATTATCAAGAACAATAGAATTATTTGTTTCTTTATAATTAATTGCACCATTTACAAGTTTATTAACATAATAACATGTTGTATCGCTTGTATTATTTTTAATATAATTTTTTAAAGTAGAACTAATATTGTAATCATTTCCACTTAAATAGTCTTGATACCATAATATTGCTACTTGTGCTATATAATAATTTCTAGCAGAAGTACTAGTTACTTTACTATTATTTATTATATATGTAAATCCTGGATCTGATGTTACTGGTTCTTTAAATGTTGACTTTGAAGCAAAATAAGTACCAGTTTCTAAACCATATACATCATAACTACTAGTTTTATTATAGTATACTTCTATCCCATCTATATATTCATAAGAAGTACCACTTTTATTTACAGTAATACTGCTTGAATAACTTACTGCATTAACACTAGCTGAAAAGCCTAATAAACATATTAAACTTAATAAAATCATTGAAATTCTTTTCATTTTAAACCACTCCCTCTTTGATTTGGGTATTATACTAACACTTTTCTTAGAAAATGTCAAATATTTTTTAACAAGTGTTCGTATTATTATAAATTTTAAGATACTTTATAAGGATTATCTTTTGTACCAGTTCCACCAGTACTATAACTTGTACCAGATGCTAATACAATTACTGGTCTTATTTTTGTTGATGTTGCAGTACTTGAATGATTTATATAAAAACTTGAAGTATATGAAGGTAAAGTATATATAGTGTCTGTTAAATTATTACGGCCATATGGTGTTGCTAAAAACCATGATCCACCATTACTATTAGTCGGAAATGGATTTGATAAATAACAATCTTTATTATTACTATAACTCCAAGAATACCTAGATCCAATTCCAGCTGCAAATGCTTCACTTGCAGTTAGTAATCCTGCATAATCATGCGATTTTTCTCCACTATTACACCTTAATGGATAAAAGTTACTCGGTTTTCCAATAACATCATCAAAATATGCTGCTTGAAGTGTAGTTACATACGTAGATCCTATTGAACTTTCATATACTGAAATTCCAGAAGAATTATACCACAAACCAGTATAATTTACACACCAATCCTCTTGTTTTAATCTAATTAATAAACTAGCAGAAAAATTATTTTTTATCCAATTATTTAAAGTTGTACGCATAGAATTTGATTGCCCTGATTTATAGTTTGATCTATAAGGATTTTTCGATGTTCCTAAATTAGAATTATTAGTATTAGAATATCCATATATAGCAGTAGAACTACTACTAATAAATGGGTTTTTAGAAGCATTTTTACAACTACTATTTTTAGTACTATCTTCTAATATTAATTTAATACTTCCATCTCCTTGAATTCTTACTATTCTCCAACACATACTATTAAAAATAACATAATTGTTTTGTACACTACCCCTAAAATAATATGAATTACCATAACTATCTTTTGTTAAAGACAAACTATGTTCATTAGCGGAAAGATTAGATCCAATATAGGAATTTTCTACATAAACAGCGTAACCATTTGAATTACTACCTTGACTTTTAGCACTAGATATAACTTTTTCTGCCAAACCTTTTTTCATTGGGGATTCTGTTATATTTATTTTAGCGGAAAATTTTGATCCATACTCTATTGTAGCAACAGATGAATAATATATTTTCATAGTATAATTTTGTGTTTCGCTGGGTGCAATAGTAGCAGCAAACATATATTGTGCTTGTTCATCAGTTTTTTTAGGAAAGTAAAATTTTTCATCAGATATACCAGTACATGATGAATTAGAAGAACTACAATTTATATTATAGTGAATTGCTTCTTCTGATGTAAAAGTATTACTGATATTATCTAATATAACACCATATTCTTGATTACTTTTACTTTTATTAATTACTTTAAAAGTCTTTTCACCAATAATATCACCTTTTTTTACAGAGCTAGCCTTCAAGGTTCCATTTCCATCTTCATATATTAAATCTAAACTACCAAATTTTCCTTGAACACTAATATCACTAGTATTACCTCTAACAGTCGTTGTATAATAAGCATAAGTAACACCTATTAACAAAATACATATTAAGAAAATCATCATAATACTAGCAGATATTACTTGTAATCTATTTTTATTTAATGTATTATTCATACATTCACCTTCTACCTTACAATTTAATAATAACATATTAAATTTTTTTTTAAAATATTTATTTTATTTTTTATAATTAAATAATTTATTTTTAGTATAATAATATATATCATTAGTAAAATTACATATAAATAAATTATTTATTTCATATAAATATTTTAAAAATATATTATCAAATATGTTAGATTTAACTAATATATATGTATTATTAATAACCATTTTGCTAACTTCTCCTGTTAAATAATTATTATACATATGTATATTTTTAAACTTAGTATAAGATTCTTCTTTATATAATAATTCATATATATATTTATTAAAGAAATCTTTATTAATACTTGAAACTATATTATTATAAGTATTAAATGCCATATTAATATTTTTTTTATTTTGTTTAAATATAGTTTTAAATACTATATATAAGTTACTTGATTTAGTTTTATTATATTCACTATTTATTTTAAAAATATAAAAAGTTTTCAAATATAATCACCTAAATAATTATATTAAAAACTTTTTATATAATATGTCGAATTATAATAGTTTTATTTTATTTCATCTAATTTAACACTAACTAATTTAGATACTCCACTTTCTTGCATAGTAATACCATATAAAGTATCTACATATTCCATAGTTCTTTTTTTATGAGTTATTATTATAAATTCTGTTTTATTTTTATATTCATTTATATAATTACCAAACATATCTACGTTAGCCTCATCTAATGCTGCTTCTACTTCATCTAATATACAAAATGGTACATATCTTATATTTAATATAGAAAATAATAATGCTATTGCGGTTAATGTTTTTTCTCCACCTGATAGCAAATTAATTGTTTTTAAAGTTTTTCCTGGAGGACATGCAATAATTTCTACACCAGTATTTAATAAATCATTTTTATCATCTAATTTTAATTCTGCATTTCCACCTTTAAATAATTTTTTAAATACTTTATTAAATTCTATATTAACTTTATTAAATGTAGTTAAGAATTTATCTTTAATAGTACTATCTAAATCATCTATTATAGTTAATAAATTATTTATTGAATTAACTAAATCCATTTTTTCTTTAGTTAAATATTCAAATCTTTCATTAATTCTATTATATTCTTCTATACTACCTAAATTAACGTTATCTATTAAACTTAATTCATATTTTAACGTATTTAATTTATTTGAATTTTCTTTAATATCTATATTTAAATCATAATTTTTAATAGCGTTATCATAAGTCATATTATATTCTTCATTTAGTTTAATTAAATTATTATCTGTTTTTATTTCTAATTTAGATAATTCTATTTCATTAGTTTTTAAATTATTAGTTAATTTATTATAATTAGAATTTATTTTTTTATTATTTAATTCTATATTATTTATTTCTGTTATATTTTCTGTTCTATCAGTTTTTAATTTATTTAATTCTGTTTCTAATATTTCTTTTTTGCTATTAAGTTCATAATAATTATTTAATATTTCATCTAACTTTTTATCTTGTGTTTTATTTATTAATGAACTATTACCATTTATTTCATTATCTATATCTTGTTTATTTTTTTCTAAATTAGATAAGTTATTTAATTTTATTTCTAATCTATTTTCTATATTATTTATTATTTTATTTATATTATTTAAATTATTTTCTATTATATTTAATTCTTCTAAACTTTTATCTAATATTTCTTTATTATTTTTATTTTTTAATATAATTGTATCTAATTCATTTTTAGTATTATTTAATTCATATTTATCTAATATTACATTATTAGTAAGTTTATTATATCCTCCAGTAATAGAACCACCTCTATTTAATATATCTCCATCTAATGTAACTACTCTATATGTATAATTTATTAGTTTACCTAATGTATTCATAGTATCTATATTATCTACTACTAAAATATTACCTAATAAATTAAGTATTACGTTTTCATATTTAGAATTATATTCTACTAATTTATCTAAAGTATTTATAAAACCTTTTACAGTTTTAGATTTATTTAATGTTTCATTATCAACATATTTAGGTTTTATTACATCTAACGGATAAAATGTACATTTACCTAATTTTTTTTCTTTTAAGTAATTTACTGCATTTTTAGCACTTAGTGTATCTTCTACTACTACATAATTAGTACTATAACCTAATGCATTTGATAAAGCATCTTTATATATAACTTCTGTATCTATTAAGTTTCCTATAATATTATGTATTCCATTTAACGAACTACTATTTAATATATTTTTTACACTATTAGGTATACTATAATTATTTAATAAATTATTTTCTAATATATTTATTTTATTTTTTAATGTTTCTTCTTTTAAAGTATTAGTTTTTATTATTTTATCTAATTCATCTATATTTATTTTAGATTTTTTATAATCATTAATTAAATTATCTTTTTTAATTAATGTTTCTTCTTGGTCTTTTTTTAATATATTTATTTCATTTTTAAGAACTTTTATATCTTTTTCTATAGTTAATTTTTTTTCTTTTAATAAAACTATATTATCTTGTATTTTAATATCATCTACTTCAAATTTTTTACGTTCTAAAGTTATTTGTTTTAATGCTTCTGCATCACTTATTTCTTTATTTATATTTATTAGTTTTTGATTTAATTCATTTATTTTAGTTTCTAATTTTGTATTTTTTAATTTTAATGTTTCTATAATACTTATGTCTTTAGTATTAGTACTATCTATATTTAATAATTCATTATTAATAGATTCTATATTTAATTTTAATTCATTTATTCTATTAGTAGAATCTTTTATATCTATAGCGGTTAAAACTATATCTATATTATCTTTTTCTTCTTTTATTTTTTTATATTTTAATGCATTATCTCTTTCTATTTTTAATGGTTCTAAATTAGTAGATAATTCTTTTATTAATAAGTCTATTTTTTCTATATTATCATTTGATTTTTCTATTTTTTTTAATGTTTCTTCTTTATGTTTTTTATATTTTAATATTCCTGCTGCTTCTTCTATTATAAGTCTTCTATCTTCTTTTTTTCCATTTAATATTTCACTTATTTTACCTTGTGATATTATACTAAATGAATTAGTACTTGACCCACTATCTAAAAATAAATCTGTTATATCTTTTAATCTTACTTTAGTATTATTTATATAATATTCATTATCTCCTGTAGAGTATACTACTCTTTTTATTTCTATTTCAGTTAATTCACTATTTAAATATTTATCAGAATTATCAAAAGTTAGGCTTACCCATGCTCTAGTCATCGGTTTTCTTGAATTGCTTCCTTGAAATATAACATCAGTCATATTATTAGATCCTCTTAAATTTTTAATAGATTGTTCACCTAATACCCATTTAATAGCATCTACTATATTTGATTTACCTGAACCATTTGGCCCAACAATACCTGTTATTCCATCACGTACTTTAATATCTATTTTATCTGCAAATGATTTAAATCCATGACTTTTTATACTAATTAACTTCATACATCACCTATACTGATTTTTTTATTGCATCTTTTGCAGCCTTTTGTTCTGCATCTTTCTTACTTTTTCCTATTCCTGTTCCAAAAACTATTCCATCTACTAATACATTTACTTTAAATGTCTTATCATGTGCTGGACCACTTTCTTGTACTAATACGTATTCTAATGATTTTTTTTCTGTTTGTACCATTTCTTGTAAATGTGATTTATAGTCACTTAAAAATACTTTTTTTTCTAATACATAAGGTATTACTATTTTATGTATATATTCTTTTGCAACTTCAAAACCTTTATCTAAATATATTACTGCTAATACTGCTTCAAATATATCTGCAATAATAGTTTCATTTTCTGTATGATCTAAACTATGTCCTACTTTTATATATGGTATTAAATTGATTTTTTTTGAGTATTCAAATAATGCATTTTCACATACATAACTTGCTCTAGTTTTACTCATCTCTCCTTCAGACATATTAGTATTGCTATAAAAATATTCACTCATTATTAACTGTAAAACAGCATCTCCTAAAAATTCTAATCTTTCATAACATTCTCCACCACATTCATTAGAATAGCTAGAATGCGTTAATGCTACATTTAATAAATCTATATTATCTATATTTATTCCTAAATCAGTTAAAAATTTCATATCTTTCACCTAATTTATTATACAAAATAAAAAGTCTTAAAACAAGACTTAACATTTTTTAAATTTTAAACACTTCTATTTCTTCATTATTTTGTTCTTGTACTACATTATTTGAGTTATTATTTTTCTTAGTTTTCTTTTCTTTTTTTGGTTGTGTATAATCATTCTTTTTCTTTTTATTATTTTTAATAATTATTATAAATACTAATATTAAAATTAATAATACTACTGCAGCAAGTGCTATATAAATTAATAATGTTTTTTTATTGTCTTTTGTAATATTAATTCTATATACTGTAGTAATTCCATCATCACCAGTTACATTTATTGTTATTAAACTTCCATCTTTTAAATCTTTATTTCCTTTTATTTCAAATTTATCACTTTCGTTTTGTACTATAGGTGTAATTTGTAAAGTAGATACATTGTTTTCTATTTTCAAATTATATACTAATGTTTTAGGATCAAATTTGATATCATATCCACCAATTACTAGGCTTTTTAAAAAATGCCCTATATCAACGCCTTCTTCTAATCTTGTTACAAATAAATTATATTCGTCTGTATTACCAGATTTATCTGATAATTTTATTGTAATTGTGTTTTCACCAACCGTTAAATTTTCATTACCTGTAACTTCAACTTTTATGTCAGTATCTACATCTGCTACTACTTCAATATTCTCTACATTATTTAATACTTGAAAATTATATTCTTTCTTTTTAATACTAAATGTACCAAAATCAATTTCTTCTTCTGTATCTTTATTTTTTAAAGTCAAACTTTTTATTTGTATTTTATTTGTTGTTTCTTCTGTTGCATTTGAATAACAAGCATAAAAATTTGTATTTCTATCAACTTGTATAGTTCCATGATTTCCTACTTTACAAGTATTAGCTGTACCCCAACCATTAAATCCTTCTTTGTCTATCTCAGGAAGTCTTATTTGACATGATGTATTTCCATCAGTTACTTCACATGTAACATTTTCCTTTTTTTCTCCATCATTATAATCTAATGTAACACTATAAGTAACAGCTGGTTTAGTAGTTGTTGTACTTGATGGTATTACATAATGTTTATTTTTAATTCTTACATTACTTTCATTTGTACCAGAAGCAATTTTTACAACACCAATTTCAATATCTGTATTAAATACAATATTTTTATTAATTACTATTTTAGCCTCTTTTTTTTCTTCATTATAATTCACCGAAAAGAAACTATTATAATCTTCTCCATTAGCAGTAAATTTTAAATCTTTACTCTCTACTCCTGTACATGAAAAATTATCAACTTCATCTATATCTATTATTTCACTATAACATTCCATTGCAAATACATGTATAGGCAAAATTAATAAAACTCCTATAATTAAATAAAATATTTTTTTCATAATAACACCCTTTACTCTATAAATAATATTATCACAACTTTTAAAAAAAATAAATGTTTTTTTACCTATTTCAAAACATTTATTTATCATATTATATTAAAGGTGATATATAATGAGAAAAAATAATAATTTTTTAAGTGGATTTTTCTCAATAATAACTGTATTAATATTATCATGTTTAATATTCTATCAAGTAATTATTACTTTAATTTTACCTTTAAGATTTAATATATTTATTTTATTAATAGAAGTATTTTTATTATTTTATGTATTATACAGAATAATATGGCCTTATTAAATTTTCTGTTTTATAAATATAATCTAAGTATTTTCTAACTATATAAACATTCTTTAATTCATTATTAGTTAGATTAATTTCATCTGGTAATACTAACATAATAAATAATAATTTCTTTTCATCTTCATTTAATGGAAATTTTTCTAAATAAACTTTTAATGGTTCACTAAAATCCATATTTAAATATACTCTTTTATATAAAGTAACTATATCTAATATAGGAGTATCTATTATATAATTATCCCAACTAATTAAGTAATCATTTTCATTTTTAATATAATGATCAAGTGATAAATTATTATGTACTACACTAACTCTCATTCTATTTAAATCTATACTTATTTTATACCATTCTTCTATTTCTCTTTTTAAAAATACTAGTGATTCAAATATTTTACTTGAATTAACTATTAATAATTCTTCGCTTGGACTCATAAATACATTATCTTCTATTTCAAATATTAGTTTATTAAAATAATCTTCCATATATTCTACTCTACCTAATATTGATTCATAAATACTTTTTATTTTATCATTAGTTATTTCTTTGTAATAGCTAGTTTTATTATGTAATAAACTTATTACATTAATTAAATCTAATAATTTTTGTTCATCATCTATAGAAACATCTTCTACATATTCAAATACATTTACGTCTTCTCTATTATCACTTATTAAATTAGGAAAATAGTTAAAACTTCTACTATTTAAATATTTATATAATTCTTTTATATCTTTATTTTTTTTATTTTTAATAACATAATTACCTTGTGTTGTATTAAATATTTTACATCCATTTTTTATAGTTACTTTATATGGTTTATATATTTTTGTTAGAAGTTCTATACTATTCATAATTAGGAATTATTATTTTATCATTTATTTTTAATTCATTTAAATCATTATATTCTTTTAAATCATCTATTGTAGTATGATATTTCATTACTATACTTTCTAATGTATCAGTTTCTGTTACTTTATGTATTTTATATGTAACAAAATTATCACTAGCCTTAACATTATCTATTACTTCTTTAGCTTCTATTATTTCTTTATTTTCATCTTTATTTACAACGTTTACTATATCCATATCTTTATTTTCTATTATATCCATTATTTCATTTCTATTATCTTCTTCACTTTCTTTTTTACTTTCTTCAGATTCTTCTTTAGTTCTATCTTTATTTTCTTCTAATTTAGTTTCTTCACTTACTTCAATTTTTTCTTCACTTACTTCAATCTTTTCTTCTTTTACTTCTTCTTTTTTTATTTTTTCTGTTTCTTCTTTTTCATCATCTTTATTATCTTCAATATTTTCATCATTTCTTGTCATATCTACTATTTCTATTTCTTTATCTTTTAAATATTCATCTAAAGATTCTTTATCGTCAAATGATAATATATCTTTTTTTTCTGCAGTAATATCATAATCTATATTTACTATAAGTTCATCTTTTTTATAATCATATACAAAATTATCTATATTTACATTTATTGTATCTAAATCAATAGTATTATCTAATTCATGTTTAAATGGTATATTAAATTTAAATTTTTCTCTATTTATAGACACTTCATGTATTTTATAGTCTCCTGTTATAATAAAGTTACCTAATACACTATTATCTTCTTTTTTAAAGTCTGTATCTAATGAAATGCTAGTTATTTCTTTTATGTTATTTTTAAATAATAATTCTTTTTCTATTTTAAAATTTTCTTTCATATACATTTCCTTTCATAGAATTATATGAAAGTATAAAAAAAATAGAATTACTTCTATTTAAATTTTGATGTAACTGGTTCTAAAGGTGTTTCTGCTTGTTGTGTAATCATTTTTTTGTATTTTTCTAATTCTTCTATAATTTCTTTATTATATTTTAATAGTTTAGGATTAAATTTAGTATCAGTAATCTTATCTTTTTCTTTAATTAATTGGTCATTTAAATAACAACCAACATAATTATCTAAAGAAGTTGAACCTATTCCAGTTAAACTACATGAAACAGGTATTGAATTATCTAATTCTTCTTCATCAAGAACTATTTTTAAGCCAGTATCTCTAAAATTACATAATTTTATTGATGAATCTTTTTTCCAATTATAACCATTTGATTCTACTAATTTGCTTTTATCCAAAACAGTATCAGAAAAATCTAATCCTCTTAAATCACACTCATATAAATTTATTAATCCTTTATTTAAATCAAATTTTAATCCTGTATTCTTTAAACTACAATTTCCAAATAAGTAATTGCCATCCATATTATTATTTGATAAATCTACATTAGTAAAATCTACATTTGTTATTGAATTTTGATTTAAATTTTGATGAGTATTATAGTTATGATAATCATAATAAGAACTATATTTACCTAAAAATGAGTTAGAAAAATCAATAAATGCATTAGTATTTGATAAATTAACATGTTTTGGAAAATAATATTGTTTACCTTCAATTACAAAATATATAGACTCTTTTGAATTTTCTATTTCACCTTTTGCATATTCTTTTCTTTCGTCAAAAGTTGCTGCACCATATAATTGTTTTAATGAAAGGATTGTAGAATTATCCCTCGAAACAAATTGTTCTTTTGCTTGATGTATTGCATCAATATCCCAAAAAACATCTTCAAATGATACTTCACTTAAGTCTATTTTAGATAAAAAGTCTCCACTCCATTCAATATATTTTACTTTCACTGGTTTATTAGCCATTTCTTTAACAACAGTATTTGGATTTAATTTTTCTGTACGTACATCAAATAATAATTCTTCTATCATTTCTTTATCTAAATGTATTCTATAGCCTTTAGGTATTGTTTCTAATTTTTCTTCTACTATTTTTCTTAATTCATCTTTTGCTTCTTTATTTAAACTCATTATAAAAACCTCTTTCTATTAAATAATATAACATAAATTTTCTAATAAATATACATTAAAATTAAAGTTTACATTATAATTGACATAAATTATTTATTCTATCTTTATAATCAATTATTTTTGCTTATTTCTTTTAATTTATTTAGTATATTAATTGCATCTATTGGAGTTATATTTAATATATCTATTTTATCTAACTCTTTTTTTAATATATCATCATTTTCAAATTCAAATTTAATTTGTTCTACTTGTTTAGGTATAACTACATTTTTATCATTTTCGTAAATACTTAATATTTCTTGGGCACGATTAATTACTTTATCAGGCATATTAGCAAGTGATGCAACATGTATTCCATAACTTTTATCTACTGCGCCAGGTTTTACTTTATGTAAGAATGTTAATACCCCATTAGTTTCTACTGCATCAACATGTACATTTTTAATAGATGGATGAGTATTTTCTAATTCAGTTAATTCATGATAATGTGTTGAAAATAAAGTTTTACATTTTATATCTTTATCTATATATTCTAATATTGATTGTGCAATACTTAATCCATCATATGTTGCAGTACCACGTCCTAATTCATCAAATAATATTAAACTGTTTTCTGTTGCATTTACTATCGCGTTTTTTGCTTCTTTCATTTCTACCATAAAAGTAGATTCTCCACCTACTAAGTCATCACTTGCACCAATACGAGTAAATATTGAATCAAATATTGGCAAAACTGCACTACTTGCAGGAACAAATGAACCCATTTGCGCTAAAATAATCGTTATTGCAAGTTGTCTCATATAAGTACTTTTACCACTCATATTTGGCCCAGTTATTAATAGTGTATTAACTGATTCATCCATAAATATATCATTTTTAACATATTCTTTTTTGCTAACACTTTCTACTACAGGATGAAATCCATCTTTAATATCAATAACTTTTTTATCTGTAAGTTTAGGACGAGTTAAACTATATTCTTCACTTGCAATAGATAAAGAAGAATATGCATCTAATAAACTTAATGTATATGCTGTTTTTTTTAGTTCTATAATAGATTTTTTTAATATTTCTTTTATTTCTATAAATAAATTATATTCAAGTTCTATGATTTTTTCTTCTGCATTTAATACTAATGCTTCTTTTTCTTTTAAAAGTGGTGTAA
Source organism: uncultured Bacilli bacterium (assembly GCA_947629425.1). Classification (GTDB taxonomy): domain Bacteria; phylum Bacillota_I; class Bacilli_A; order RF39; family UBA660; genus UMGS1124. The sequence goes on from CANRDR010000005.1 coordinate 18,877, forward strand.
TAAATCTTTCTGCATTAGTTAATGTTTGCTTTCTAACCCAACCATATTCTTCTTTTATTTTATCTAATTGTCCTTTAGATACTTCTATATAATAACCAAATACTTTATTAAATCCTACTTTTAAATTATTAATTCCAGTTTTTTTTCTTTCAATAGATTCTAAAGAACTAATAAAGTCTTTTCCACCACTACGTAATGATTTTAATTCATCTAATTCTTTATTATAACCAGACTTAATTAAATTACCTTCTTTTAAAGTAATAGGAGGTTCTTCATAAATACTTTTTTCTAATAATTCATATATAGATTCATGAGTATTTAATTTAAAATCAAAATTTAAATCTTTAATTATATTATTAATTTCAGGTAATACTTTTAAAGATTTTTTAATTTGTAACATATCTCTTGCATTTAATGTACCACAAATTAATTTTCCACATAATCTTTCTAAATCATATACTTCATATAAATTATTTCTTAAATTTTCTCTTAATATAAATTCATTATTTAGTTTTTCTACATAATCTAATCTTTTATTAATTAAATCTATATCTTTTAATGGATGCATTAACATATTTTTTAATGTACGTGATCCCATTGCTGTTTTAGTTTTATCTATTAACCATATAAGTGAATATTCTCTTTCTTTTAAACGTAATGTTTCAAATAATTCTAAGTTTCTTATAGTATGTATATCCATATTTAAATAGTTATCTTTAACAACTATTTCTACATGTGTCATATGATCTAATTCATTTAATTCAGTTACAGATAAATAATAAAATAAATGTTTTATTCCAGTTTTTATATTTTCATCACTTACATTTTTATAACATTCATTATATTTATCTTCTAATAATTTATCAGATATAGTTATATTAATATTATAATTATTTTTTAATATATTTATTAGTTCTATATCAAAATCATTTTTTATTAATATTTCTTTTAAGTTTAAATTAAGTATTTCATTTATTAATTTTTCTTTATCATGTAATATATATTCACTATATAAATTACCTGTAGATATATCAGTATATGTAATTAAGTATTCATAGTTAAAATCTAATATACTTCCTATATAATTAGTATCTTTGCTATCTAAGTATTCTAAATCTACTAAAGTTCCTTTACTAAATACTTGTACTACTCCTCTTTTAACCATACCTTTCGTATTTTTTGGATCTTCTAATTGTTCAACTATTGCAACTTTATATGATTTATTAACTAATTTTTCTATATAACTTTTTGCAGCATGATGTGGTACACCACACATAGGAACTCTTTCTTTTAATCCAGCATTTTTTCCAGTTAAAGTTAATTCTAATTCTCTACTTGCAATTAATCCATCTTCAAAAAATAATTCATAAAAATCTCCTATACGATAAAATAATAAAACATCTTCATAATCTTTTTTTATATCTAAATATTGTTGCATCATAGGAGATAATTCATTATAGTTTACTTCATTTCTTTTCATACTAACCCTCTATAAAGTATTATAACAAAAAATTAATTATAAAGTATAAAAAAAATAGAATTTTATAATTCTACATTATGATATATATCAGTTACATCTTCTATTTCTTCTAATAAATTATAAAGTCTTAAAAATAATTCTTTATCTTCTTCATTTAAAGTTATTTTTTCTTTAGGATACATTCCTACTTCATCTACTTCATAATCTATATTTGGTACTATTTTTTCTAATACGTCTTTAACTTTATGAATATCAGTAGGATTCATTGTTATAGTAATATATCCATCATTACTTTCTAAGTCAATTATTTCTATACCTTCATCTAATAGTTTTTCAAAAACTTCTTCATCATTATCATATTTAAATGAAATTACACCTAAATAATCATAGTTATAACTTACACTATTAGTAACACCTAAACTTTTATTTACTTTATTAAATGCTGCTCTAACCATTCCTACTGTTCTATTTACATTATCTGTTAATGTTCTAATTATTAAAGTACTTGCGCCAGGTCCAAAACCTTCATAAGTAACAGTAGAATAATCTTCCCCAGTACTACCTTTAGCCTTTTCTATCGCTCTATTTATAATATCGCTTGGTACTTGACTTTTTTTAGCCTTTTCAACTATTCTTTTTAAATTTATATTTGTATCTATTTCAGGATTATTTTTTGCAACTAAATATATTTCTTTAGCAAAAGTACTATATAATTTAGCCTTTTGAGCGCCTGTTTTTTGTATGCTTGCTTTTCTTACTTCATATGCTCTTCCCATAATTTATACCTCTCTTTAATTATATGAAAAAAATCACATAATATTTATATCATAATTTGTTTATTTATACAATAAAAATGTGATTTCAAAAATATATTTCTATATTAAATTTATTTCATTTCAATATTTTAAATTTTATAAACTAATACTTTTTATTTTACTTTTTGATAATCCTGTTAGTTTACTTATCATTTCTATTGGGAATTTTTCTTTTAGCATGTTAGTTGCAATTGATAAACTTTTTTTATTTCTCCTTCTTTTCTTGCACAAATTTCTCTTGATCTTGCTATCATTTTATCGTCTTCTTCTTTATCATATAAGCCCATTATATGTTCTTCTTCTGATAATTTTTCTACTTCTTCCAC
>CANRDR010000006.1 GCA_947629425.1 uncultured Bacilli bacterium
AGTATATCTAATTATATAAGTTCATATAAAGCATTTTATAATTATTATATAAAAATAGGTAAAATAAATAGTAGCCCTATAGATAAAATAGATACCCCAAAATTAGTAAAAAAATTACCAGTATATTTAACTATAGAAGAAATAGATAATTTATTAAATATTGAAGTTAAAGATGCATTTAGTGCTAGAAATAAATCTATATTAGAACTATTATATTCTAGTGGATTAAGAATTAGTGAACTAATTAATTTAGAATTTAAAAATATAGATTTAAATGATTGTATTATTAGAGTAATGGGGAAGGGGAGTAAAGAAAGAATAGTACCTATTAGTGATGTTGCAATTAAATATTTAAAAATATATGTAAAAGATTATAGGAAAGATTTGGTAAAAAATGAACAAAATAACTATTTATATTTAAATAATCATGGTAAAAAAATGACAAGACAAGGTGTATTTAAGATGATTAAAAAAATAACTTTAGAAAAAGGTATAAAAAAAGATGTTTCGCCTCATACTTTAAGACATTCTATTGCAACTCATATGCTTGAAAATGGTGCTGATTTAAGAATAATACAAGAGTTTTTAGGACATAGTGATATTAGTACAACACAAATATATACTCATTTAACTAATACTAAATTAAAAAATGATTTTATGGAATATTTTCCCAGAAATTAAAAAAGACTTTATAAAATTAAGTTAATTATAGAGTCTTTTTTATTTAATTATCTAGCGTTTGCACTAGATCTTGAATTTCTAGCAGAGTTTTTAGAATTTCTTGCATTTGATTGATTTTGAGAGTTTCTTGCTTGTTTTGAATTCTTATTATTTGCTCTACTATTTGTTCTTTCGTTATTTTTATTGTTCATAACTTTACCTCCCACTATTATTATGGTGTAATTTATACTATTTATTATGGAAAATATTGGTTTTATAAATAAAAATATTACATATATTTAATTAGTGATATATATGAATAATTTTTTGTATTCTTTTTTAATAACTACTATAGCAGGTTTATCTACTTTAATAGGTGTTATATTTATATTTATAAAAGTTAAAAATATAAATAGATTTTTAAGTATTAGTTTAAGTTTTTCTAGTATAGTTATGATACTTATTAGTATATTTGATTTAATACCAGATTCTTTCTTTTATTTATTTTTAAAATATAAATTTTTAGGTATAATTATTTCGTTTATTAGTTTTATTATAGGTATAATTTTAATTAAATTTTCTAATAAAATACTTAAAAAGTTAGAAGAGAAGGGGAGTAGTTTATATAAATTAGGGATAATTAGTGCAATAGTATTAATGCTTCATAATATACCAGAAGGTATAATAACTTTCCTTACTAGTGGCACGGATAAGAGATTAGGAATAAAAATAGCAATTGCAATTATTTTACATAATATTCCAGAAGGAATTTGTATTGCAGTTCCAATTTACTACTCTACCCACTCTGTTAGTAGGGCAGTTAGAAGTACTTTAATAAGTGGTTTATCAGAACCATTTGGAGCATTACTTGCATATTTATTCTTATATAAATATATAACAACTGATATATTATCAATAATATTAATTATAGTTGCTGGAATTATGATTAGTTTAGCTATAAACGAGATTTTAAAAGAATCTTTAAAATATAGTGATAAACATAATAAATATATTTATACAGGATTTTTAATAGGAATAATATTCTTTATAATAAGTATGATATTTACATAAAGTTAATGGATTAATAAAATAGGATTAATATAAGTTTATATAATAATGAATAGAAGGTATCTTAATAAGATATTAAAAAATAGAGTTATTTATTGATTAAAAAATTTATATATAAAAAAATGATTAAATTAAGATTAAGAAAACTAATAAACACCTAATAATCTTTTTAATCAAAACATAGAAGTTAACATAATATATATTATAGGAAGTTGCATAGTTAACATAAAAAGTTGAATAATTTATCCATTTTAGTTATATCACCTTTATATTTATTCTATGTATTACTACATTAATATATTAAATATTTCTAAACTTATTTTAAATTTAATTAATTACTATTTTTAATACATTTATATAATATTTTTATAATTAATATATAATATTATTTTATTTTAGTAAAAAATATAAATATAATCATTATATAATATAAGTATTTATTATAAATAAATCCCCCTTCCACTCTATTAAATTAAATGGATAGGGGGAGTGTATTCTTTTAAACTCTACGTGATTCTATTTCAGCAATTTTTTCAAATACTTCTGCAGCATTAGATACATTTACTTCATTATAACCGAGTTCTCTTAATGCTTGTATTTTAACTGTATTTAATTGTTGTGTTCTAGAAAGTTTTTCTTCATTTCTTTCTTCAATTTCTTTTACAAATCTATCACGTGATGCAATAACTTTACTTTTAGATGGTACTCCACTATTATATAAACTAAATGCTGAATGAATTATTCCTTCAAACATAAATTGTTTATCTTCATTAAATGCAAATACGTTTGGTTTAGTAAATCCTGCAGCCTTACTTACATAACCTAATAAATATTTAAATTCTGGAATATTATCTACTGATTGTAATAAATGATATAAATATTCTATTGTTGCATAATTTTCATCGCTTTCTTCTTCTAATAATTTTTCTTTAAGTAAGAATATAAAGTCAGATAAAAGTGTTGTTTTTTCTTGATTTAACCCTTTAGAATCTATAATATCTCTATTTGGTTTATTACTTATTAATCTTTCTTCTACTTTTTCTAAATATTCTGTATTAATTTTTATTTTAGATATAGATTCATCATCTGCATCACTTATATCTAATAGTTTTAGCAATAATATTTTCTTTTCCTTAGGCCATTTATTAATACTATCTAGTTCTAAATAATTATATACCATTTGTCTTGATACTCCTAAATATTTAGCTAGTTTTACTTTTGATATTCCTAAATCATTTAATAATTCTTTTAATTTTTCCATAATACACTCTACTCTCTTTTTTATTTTTTATTTACATATTAATTGTATCTTGTTTTTAAACATTTTGTCAAGTAAAAGTAAAGAAATATAAAAAAATGATATTTTATTATAAATACCATAATTTTTTATCATTTTTTCTAACTTCTTTTATAATACCACTACCTAAACATTCAGTTCCTAAATAAAATACACATGCTTGTCCAGGCGTTACAGAAGATACTTTTTCTGGATATCTTACTAATATTTCATCATTTTCTAAATATTCTAAAGATACTTCATAATCAGGACCTCTATATCTAAATTTAGCAGTACAAAATGCTGGGTGTTTGCTAGAAATAAAGTTTATATTATCTACTATACAAGAATCACTATATAAATATTCATTATCATCTTTAAAAGCAACATAAAGTATATTTTTTTCTACATTTTTACCAACTACATAATGTCTATCTAAATTACCACTTACACCTACATTTCTTCTTTGACCTATAGTATAATTCATAAGACCGTTATGTGTACCTATAACTTCATTAGTTTCTATATTAACTATATCACCAGGATTTGGTTTTAAATAATTTTGAATGAATTTTTGATAATTTCTTTCACCTATGAAACAAATACCTGTAGAATCTTTCTTTTTTGCAGTAACTAATCCTAAATCACTAGCAATTTTTCTTACTTCATCTTTAGTTAAATCACCTAAAGGAAATAATACGTTTTTTAAATGTTCTAAACTAACTTGTGCTAAAAAATATGTTTGATCTTTATTTAAATCTTTAGCCCTACATAATCTATTTCCAACTATTTTAGCATAATGTCCAGTTGCAACATAATCAGCACCTAATCTTTTAGCCTCTTTTATAAATAAATCAAATTTAATATATTTATTACACATTAAATCAGGATTAGGAGTTCTACCTTTTTTAAGTTCTTCTAAAAAGTAAGTAAATACATTATCCCAATATTCTTTTATAAAATCTATTCTATGTAATTTTATATCTAATTTTTTACATACTTCTAATGCATCATTATAATCTTGTTCTTGAGGGCATATATCGTTATTTAAATCAGGATTACCATTTATATCATTATTAACTAAACTATCCCAATTTCTCATAAATAAACCAATTACTTCATATCCTTCTTTTTTAAGTAAATATGCTGCAACTGAAGAATCTACTCCCCCACTCATTCCTACTACAACTTTAGTCATAAATAACCACCAAATTGATTATACTAAATTATATTAAAAAAATAAATAGATCAATTAGTTTAGGTGTTACATATATATTTATTAAATTATATATAGTTATTATTATAAGACTAGCAAGTAATTTTGTAATTATTCTAGAATATAATAAATATATACTATTATTATTTTTATCCTTTAATGATAAAGTAATATTTTTTATAAATTTATATATATTTATAATTAAATAAATTAATAATAAAATATATACTAATTTAGTAATACTAAAATAGATTATTCCAAATAATAATCCTTTTAACAATTTTTTTCTTAATAATACTCCTAATATTAAACCTATACTTATATTTTCTATAGAAAGTACTAATATTGGTAAAAATGAACCAATTATAGTAAAAGATAATAAAGTAATACTTACAAATATAATTATAGGATATAATAAATTACTTAATATATTTTGATTAAAATTATTTACATGATTAATAAAGTAATCATATATATTATTTATTAAATCTTTATCTAATCCAGTAGATACTATTATACCTAATGTAATACTTATTGATATTACTAATAGAACTATATTATATAACTTACTATATTTCTTATAACTACTCTTAATATATTGCATATTATCACCTAATTAATATTATTTAATACTTTATTTATTATTCATAATTTAGTATAATTATTTTGTTGAGGTGATAATATGTCTAAGAATAAAAAGAAAAGTACTAATTTAGCAGCTAAAATTCTAGTATGGGTTATGCTTATTGCTATGATAGGAAGTATAATTGCTAGTTTTGCTATATATTTAATAAATTAAAAAAACATCAATTAGATGTTTATAAACTAAAGCATTATTTTGCTTTTTTATTTTAATAATAATTTTTTAATATTGCTTGCTATTTCTGCATCTTTATCGTTTATGATAGCATTTATAGTACTTTTTTCTATATCATTAAATTTAATTAAATCTTCTTTAATATTTTTTAATAAGTTTAATGTAGTATCAGTATTATCATTAATATCTTTATTTTTTATAAATCGAGATAATTTTAAAGAATTTTCCTTTAAAGTTTCAAGTGAAGAATTTATTGATTGAATATTTAAATTTAAATCAGACATATCATATAAATTATTATATTTTTCATTTATTTTCTCTATAATTTTTTGCATTTCAGTGTACCATGTTGTTAATTGTTCTTCACTCGGTAAACTATTTGGATTAATAAATAAACTATTTAAAATAATTTTATATTTACCATAACAATTTACTATATAATAATTGCTATCATGAACTATAAATTTAATTGGCTCATCTTTTAATTCCATCTTTTCATAATATGAAGCAAAAAAATTTTTTGGAAAAGGTGTATTAATTGAAAAATCATTAATACTTAAATTTTCAATTAATTCTATTTCATCAATGTTTAATGATTTTATTTTTTCTAATAATTCTAATATATTATTTATTTCATTTTCATGTTCTTTTATATAATTAAATGCTAAATTTAGATGTTTATAGTATTCATACATATCATATATATCTGGAACAAATGTTGAAAAATTAGAATATACTTTTATAATATTTATAATATTTTTATGTTCCTTATTAAACTTTCTTATTTTATAAGGAATAATATTTTTTTCTTTATTAATAGAATCTATAAGTTCTTTACTTCCAGATATAGTTCCATAATAAGTTGAAGTTAAACTTTTTAAATCTTTAATAAATTTATTAAATTCTTCTTCAGTGCATTCATATACTATATGTGCTAATACAATTAAATTATCTACATTTTCTATAATTTCCATTTTAAAACTCCCTTAATTAAAAACCTCTAAAATAGAGGTCTAACTTAATCTTTCTTTAACAATCTTGCTAACTAAAGACATATCAGCACGGGCGCCTACTATACTAGATATTTCTTTAATAGTTTTACCCATATCTTTAATACTACTTGGTTTTAACTTTTCAAATACATCATCTATTATTTTATTTAATTCATCATCAGTTAAATCAGCAGGTAAATATGTATTTAATATATCTATTTCTTTTTTTAAATCATTTGCAAGATCTAATCTATTATATTTTTCATACTCTTCTAAAGAAGATGTACGTATTTTGATTTGTTTTTTAATAACTAAAATAATTTCATCATCAGTTAAATCTTTATTTTTATTTATTTTTTCAGTTTGTATTGCACTTTTAAGCATTCTTAATACAGAAGTCTTAAACTTATCTTGTTCTTTCATTGATTTAACTAAATCTTCTTTTATTTTATCATTCATATTTTAGCCTCTTTTATATATTTTTTCTTCTTTTTCTAGAATTTTTAATCATTTCTTTTTTAGCTTCACGTTTTACTACACCAGGTTTTTTAAATTCTTTATGTTTTTTTAATTCAGAAGGGACTCCACTTTTAGCAACTTTAACTTTCCATCTTTTTAAAGCATTATCAACATTTCCATCTCTTACTTCTACTCTAGTCATCAGTTTATCCCTCCTTTCGTTTTCTTTAAATATTATATCAAGAAAAAATAGGCGTTTCAACTATTTTTCGACAAATTTTCTATTTTCTATATTATATATTTTATATCAGCAATTATATTTTTATTTTTTATATTAATACAATTTAAAGTATTATATAATATTGGTTCTATATTATTATTTTTTAAATAATTATAAATATTTTCATTAAATAAATCTTCTAAAATCATTAGAAAGTCATATTTTTTAAAGTCTATATTAGAATTAAATACATAATTGATCAAACCTTTTTTATATTTAGTATCTATTATATTATCTATATATTTTTTATTAAAACTACTTATATAATAATCATTTTTATTATATTTATCTAATATTTTTTCTAAATCTTTTAATTCTATTTTTTCTTTTAATTCTATTACAACTATTTTATTTTTAATTCTTCTTAATACACTTTCTAATAAAGGTATACGTGATGGTATTTTTTTAGAACCAAAATTATATTTTAATAAATCTTTATAGTTATAATTATTTACACTACCAGTACCATTAGATGTTTTATTAATTAAGTTATTATGTATTACAACTATCTTTTTATCTTTAGTTAATCTTACATCTAATTCTATTCCATCATAGCCATTTTTTATTGCATTTTTAAAAGATTCTATAGTATTTTCTTTTATATCTTTAGTTACTAGTCCTCGATGTGCAATAAGTTGCATAAAAAAATCACCTAAATAATTATATTCAAGTGATTTTATTTTATAAATCTAAATCGCCTAATTCTAACTTTTTAGTTTTCATTAAATCATCTAATGCTTCATCTATATCTTGTTTTGGTTCATCTTTCATTAATTCATTAGAAGCATTTCTAATAGAACTTAAGTTTTCATGTTCTTTTGTATTTAATAATTCTTCTATATCAACTGTATCTTCATTACCACCAGTATGATTATTTTTATCATTTTTATTATTTTTTTTCTTCTTTTTCTTAAATAATATTATTGCAACTGTTACTATTATAGCTAAACCTATTAAAGATATTATAACTATTAATAATATATTATTTTTCTTTTTTTCTACTTTTTCAGTTTTTATTGGTTTTTTTTCTTCAGTTGCTACTTCTTCTTTATTAACTGTTATTGAATATACTTGTATATTTTCTTTATCACTACTTGTTACAGTTATAGTAACTTTATTTTCTCCTACAACTAATTTTTCATTTCCTTTTATTTCTATAGTTGCATTAGGATCTTCCGAAACCGCATTTATATCTAACTTATCTACATCCTCAGTAATATCTATACTATAATCATTTACAAGTTTATCAAATTTTGGGCTTAATGTTCCTTCTTTTATAGTTAAACTAGATAAATATGCAGAATTTGATTCTATATCTCCTCTATATATATTTAATGTATAAGATTTTGTTTTATTTCCATCTTCACTTGTTACTATTACTAATACTTGATTAGCACCTATTTGTAAGTTTACTCTATTTCCACTTACAGAACATTCTGCATTAGGACATAGTATTTTTATATTGCTATTATTATCCGTTTTTGCTTCTATATTAACAGCATTAACTGTATCTTTTATTCCTGTTACATTATAAATAAGTACGTCTTCAGAAAAATTCTTATCCATTGTTCCATTTGATAATGTTAAACTACTTAATTTTGCTTCTGTATTTTTAGCCTTTGTTGTAGTAGTTGTAGATGTAGATGTATTAGGCTTTAATGAGAATTCTTTACTTCCATTACCTATTAAATCTCCTACTATAGAAATAATTGTTTTTTGAGTATCATTTGTTTTGTTTTTAACAGTTATTGTTGCAATTTTAGTTTTTTCTTTTATTGTTGCGGTAGTTAAAGTACATTCTAAACTACTATTACAAGTACCTCCTACAATACTTTCTTTAGTGACAACATATTCTAAATCATCATTTGTTTTGTTAATTTTAAAAGTTATACTAGAAATTTCTTCACCTTCTGGATCAAATACAATATCATAAGTTGCAACATCCGTATTAGTTCCATTACCTTCAAATTCAATAGTTTTTGCGTTACATGTTGTTATAGGTATTAAAATCAACCCTATCATTATTAATAAAATTTTAAATTTATTTTTCAAATTTAACACTTCCTTTATTCTATAAATAATATATCATAAATCAAAAAAAATACAAGTAATTTTTACTTATATCATTTTTAATAATATTTCATTCATAATATATATTTTATCTGGATTAATATAAATATAACCATCTTTATATATTAAATCTTTATTTTTAAGAAGTGGTTTTATTGGAAATACTTCTTGCATATTTACCTGATATTTATCAAAAAATTCTTGTAAACTTATACCTTTTATTTTTCTAAATCCTAACATAAGTTCATTTTCTTGTTTTTCTCTTATACCAACTATTTCTTGTTTATATACGTAATTTCCTTTTAAATATTCATCTAAATTTTTTGTATTTTCATAACGTATTCCATCTATATACCCGTGTGCACCTAATCCAAATCCATAATATTCTAAATTATTCCAATAATTTAAGTTATGAATAGATTCTTTACCTGATAAGCAAAAATTACTTACTTCATAATGTATATATTTTTTTCTTTTTAATTTATTTCTTATATAATTATACATATTTAGTTCTAATTCTTCATCTATAGGTAATATTTCTTTATTTGATAATTTAGTATATTCTTCTAATATAAGTGAATATGTACTTATATGATCTGGTTTTAGTTTTAAAAATAGTTTTAAATCATTTTCTAAATCTTTTAATGTTTCTCCTGGAATTGCATACATTAAATCTAAATTTATGTTATTTATACCAATTCTTCTTATCATATTCATTTTATTTTCTACATCTTCATAATTTGCATATCTTTCCATAAATTTAAGTTTATTTTCATTAAATGATTCTACACCTATACTTATTCTATTAACTTTATTTTTATATAAAAATGTAATTAATTCTTCTGTTATATCATTTACATTACATTCAAATGTAAATTCATAATTTTTATTAAGTTTTATTAAACTAATAATATTAAATAGTTTTCTTAATTCTTCCATATTTAATACAGATGGTGTTCCACCACCTATATAAATAGTATCTAATACTTCATTATTATATCTATCTTTTACTTCTTCTTCTAATTGATTTAAGTATTTTAATACATTTGAATAGCTGTACAAATGTTTACAAAAATCACAATATGTACAAATATGATTACAAAATGGAATATGTATATATAAAGATTTCATAAACATCACCTAATTAAAGTATATCAAAAAAATATATTGTTTGAAAGCACAATATATTTTAATTAGTATTATTATTTATATTACTATTATTTTGATTATTATTTGGATTATTATAATAATCTTCTTCTAAATTACCACTTAATCTATTTATTTCAAAATCTATAAAATAATTATCTGGATTATTTAAATCTATTACTAAATCTACTAAACCATCACTATCTGCAAGTTTTCTATCTAATCTTGCATCTCCTTCTAAAGTTATTGTAGTTCCAGATGGCAAAGTATATTCAACAATTGGCTTTTTTATTTGAACGTTATTTACAGTCATTCCAGAATTTACTAAAGTATATGGTAAATTTTTTACTAATTTTCCTTTTGTATTTAGTTCATTAATTTGTTTTATTCTTTTATTTACTTTAGAAATGTTTTTAATTCCTATTATAATAAATACTATTGGCAATATTATGAATACTAAAAGTATATAATTAAATGATTTGCTAGTTGTACAGTTTGTAGGATTTTTAGATTCATAATATATTGTTTTATTTTCCGTACTAGGGCTTATACTTGATGCACTAGATGAAGTGCATGTATATGTTTTTCCATCAACATTATAATAATACATTCCTCTATACATAGTTGTTCCTTCATCATCAATATAAGAATTTACTTCTACCCTATTTGACATAATAGATGAATCCATTTTTTTAATATGTATAAAATTTGTTATAAAAAATATGATAAACATTACAAAAAATAATATACCAAGTAATAAAAATATTAAATAAAAATTTATTCCTTTTTTTACATTTTTAGTATTAATATCATACATAATAATCACTACTTTCTAATAAGATTATATATGTATATTTAGTAAAATTCAAATTTAATAATATAAATTTAAATAAAAAGACATATAGTTTACATTATATATCTTAATTTTCATATCGTTTTATTAATTTTTTTATGTCATCTTCATTAAGTAATGTATTTTCATTATATGATTTTATTTCATCATCGCTTAATTTTAATAATTCTATAACATCATTAGGGGTTTTAGCATTTTTAGCACATTCTAAAATATTATCAAATTTTTCATCTGGTATATTTAAATCAATATTATCTAATAAATTTACAATTAAAGTATATTCATCAATACCTAAAGTTTCAATAATTTTAAATATTCTATTTATTTCTTCCATACTTCTAGATTTAGCAATTTTATCTAAAATACATCCAATAGAATCTCTAAATTCCCCACTATGCTTATGTGTGTAATAATAAATATATGCATAATATGCTAAATCATATATTTTATTTGCAACTTCTTGTTTTTCATCTAAATAAATGTTATCTAAAGCACGAAAAATATAAGAAATGTGCTCCATTTTAAATTCTAATATTATTTTCATTGCTAACTTAAAAAGACTTTCATCAATAGTTCCAAGGAAACTAAATATTGCATCAATTTCTGATTTTGCAATTTCATGTAAATTTTTTCTTAAAATTTCTGCACTACTATTAGTAGTAATTAACTTTTTTATAAAACGAATATTATTTTCATTTGTTATTTTTGCTATATTTTCAATATAAATATAATAATTCTTCTTATCATGATCATTAAGAAGAACAGGATAATAAATATTTTTATCTTTAGCCATAAATAAATATTTGATAGTTTCAATTCCAACTATTGTTTTAGATTCTAATATATTTGATATTTCAAAAGCACAATTATATTTATATTTAGAACTTTCTATAAATATAGGAATTATATTTTTTATAATAGCAGGAATAAATTCATCGGGAATTTCTTCATATTTTTTATATTGTTTTCCGTTTTGTTCATTTATTTTGTTAATTGCTTCTTTATTAATAATATCTATTAAAAATTCTATCCCTTCTTTATAATAATCTGTATTTAGAAAATTAATATTTGTTATTAATTCATTAAAATCTTTTTTATATTTTAGTGGTATTTCAAAATCTAAACTTAAAAAATTTTCTAAAGCTTTTCCATTTAAATTATAAATCCATTTTGTATTTACTTTTAAATTATATTTTAAAAGTTGTTTTGCAATTAATAATCTATCATTTTCAGTATTCATAGTTTCACTCCTTAAAAAAACTCTCATAAGAGAGTATTAGATAAAATATTAAATACCCTCTGATGATATTTATTTTAACTAATTGCTTTTTAAAAGTAAAGAAAATTTATTCTATTAAATTAGTAAATTCATCAAATTCAAAATTAATTTGTTTTCTACTAGCTAGATAATCACACATATGTACAAATTTTTCTGTTACTGTAGTAGGTATTGGTAAAGTTATATCACTATATTCACTTGTATTCCATCTACCCATATGACTTGCTACATTTTTTCTAATTAATTCTATATCTAAATCTGATAAAGTTAATTTATCTTTTATATTATCTAAAAGTTCACCTATTAATAATGGATGATCAAATCTAGTATATTTTTCTTCAATAAATCCTTTTTTAAGTCCATCATGTATTAATAAACTAACTATTATTATATCTTTTGTATGATTATCAAATTTATATATTCCAAATAACGTATTTGCAAAAAATACTGCTACTTTAGTATGTTTTACTAAACCATGCAATGAATTTGCAAATAAGGGATGATATTTTCCAGTAGATGCAGCAGGAATAGTATAAAAATAATCTGGTAAATTATCTAAAATAATTTTTGCATTATTTCTTATATTTATATCATTAATTAAATTTAATTCTTTATTAAATACTTCATACTTCATAATAACCTCTATTTATTAGTTTTTAAAACACTTAAAAATGCTTCTGGAGGTATTTCTACACTACCAACCATTTTCATTCTCTTTTTACCTTCTTTTTGTTTTTCTAATAGTTTTCTTTTTCTTGTTATATCTCCACCATAACATTTAGCAAGAACATTTTTTTTCATTGCACTTATATTTTCACGTGCAATTACTTTTGAACCAATGCTCGCTTGTATTGGCACTTGAAATAATTGTCTTGGTATAATTTCTTTTAAATTCTCTGTTATTTCTTTACCTCTTTTATATGCAGCATCTTTATGAACTATTGTACTTAATGCATCTACAACAGTGCCATTGATTAATATATCCATTTTAACTAAGTCACTTTCTTTATAATCTGATAATTCATAATCAAATGATGCATAACCTTTAGATAATGATTTTAATTTATCAAAGAAATCATAAACTATTTCTGATAATGGTAATTCATAATGTATATTAACTCTTGTTTTATCAATATATTCTAGTGATTTATATATGCCACGTTTTTCACTACATAAATCCATTATAGGTCCAATATATTCACTAGGTACAAATATACTTGATGATACAAATGGCTCTTTAATACATTTTATTTGTGCTCTATCTGGTAATTCATTAGGTGAATGAACTAATATTTCTTCTCCATTAGTTTTTGTTACTTCATATATAACACTAGGACTAGTTGCAATAATTTCTATTCCAAATTCTCTTTCTATTCTTTCTTCTATTATTTCCATATGTAGTAATCCTAAAAATCCTGTTCTAAAACCAAATCCTAATGCAATAGATGTAACTGGCTCATATACTAATGCAGCATCATTTAATTTTAATTTTTCTAATGCTTCTCTTAAATTTTCAAATTTATTAGGTTCTATTGGAAATAATCCTGAATATACCATAGGTTTCATAGGTTTATATCCTTCTAAAGGAATGCTTACTGGATTTATTTCGCTAGTTATTGTATCTCCTACATTTACATCATCAATACTTTTTATAGAAGCGTTAATCCACCCTACTTGTCCAGAGGCAAGTTTATCTAATTTTTTTTCTTTAGGTGTATTTACTCCTAATTCAACAACTTCATATACTGCTCCTGTTGACATTAATTTTATTTTATCTTTTAATTTTATTTCACCACTAGCAACTTTTACAGATACTATTACTCCTCTATATGAATCAAAATAAGAATCAAAAATTAAGGCTCTTAATAAGTTATCTTCATAATATTTAGGAGGATTAATTCTTTCAACAATTGCATTTAATAAATTTTCTACACCTTCTCCAGTTTTACCACTACAAAGTATTATTTCTTCTTTTTTAAATCCTAATACATCTATTAATTCATTAGTAACTTTTTCTATATTAGCATTCGGTAAATCAATTTTATTAATTACTGGTATTATTGTTAAATTATTATTTAAAGCAAGATAAAGATTAGCGAATGTTTGTGCTTCAATTCCCTGTGTTGCATCTACTATTAATATAGCACCATCACATGCAGCAAGACTACGTGATACTTCATAAGAAAAATCAACATGTCCTGGTGTATCTATTAAATGTAAAATATATTCTTGATTTTTATAATTATATTTTAATTCTACAGCATTTAATTTAATTGTAATGCCTCTTTCTCTTTCTATATCCATAGAATCCAATAGTTGTTCTTTCATATCATGTTTGCTAACACTATTTGTTATTTCTAATATTCTATCAGCTAGCGTACTTTTACCATGATCTATATGTGCAATAATAGAAAAATTTCTAATATTTTTATTCATTTAAAATCACCTTTTAAAATATTTTATCATAATAAAATTTAGTAGTCTATTTAATTAGATAATAAAAATTAATATTATTTTATTATAATTTATAAATAATATTAATCTTTTCCTAGCATCCAGAAAATATGTTTAGATTTGGGATTATATTTTATATTTGGATTTTTATTTAAAATATATTGTGAAACATCTTTTTGTTTGTACCAATTAACAATAGCTGAAAATATTAATATTTTATATTTTTTATCATCTTTTGTTTTTATTACTAAATATTCTTCAGTCCAACCTGCTGGATTAGTTCTAATTACATTCATTTCTTTTATATCTTCGTATTTTATAGCAAAAACTTTTCTTTTCCAATAAGAACTTTTACAGTAAAAAATAAAATTTTCACAAAATATATAATTTTTTTCATTCCAATAATCTACATTTCCTATTTTATCTCTTAAATTATTATCATAAATGTAATCAGTTATTTTTTTTGTATTATAATAAGCTCTTACTTTAAGATCAATAGGATCTAAAGCAAATATTAAACTAAATAAAAGTGGGTGAAAGTTAATAGAAAAATATAAGATGATTATGATTATTAATCCACAAAAAAATGTATAAATCAACAAGTCTGCTTTTGCAAAATCAATATAATTATCTATATTTTTATATAAATCATCATATTTTTTATCTTTTTTAGAATTTTTTTTCATATATATTTTCCTTCTTTTTAATAGTTTTTAAATAATATTAATCATCTTCTAAAAAGAATTTTGCTAATTTTTCATAGTTATCTTGACTATTTAAACAAGTATCAATTAAATAACCTTTTTCATTATTAATTTGATATTCTCTAATTCCTCTAATATAAAAATCTTTATTTCTGTCCTCAATAAAGAAAGGCATTATATCATTATATAGACATTCTCTAAACATTATCATACGCCCAACTCTACCATTTCCATCTTGAAAAGGATGAATTTTTTCAAATCTGACATGAAATTCTATTATGTCTTCTATAGTTTTTTTAGATATATTATTATACCATTTCATTAAATTATCCATATCATTTGGTACATTTTTAGGAACTGATGTCGTAATGTTTCCTACAAAATTCTTTTTTGTTTTATACTCTCCAACATTAAACCAAACTTTTTCACTATCAGTTAAAGTTCCATCTTTTAATATAAAATGATATTTTTTTATCATTTCAATAGAAAGTTTATTATCAATTGTATCTAACATATATTTAAATAATGTAAAATGATTTTTCGTTTCAGTTGCATCTTTTAAAACTATTACTTTATTAGTACTAGTTAAAATTGTACCAGTATCATATATACTTTCAGTTTCGTCTTTTGTTATAGTCGAACCTTCCATATGATTAGTATTATATGCAAAATCTATTTGTGTTTTATGATACAAATTTCCTGATAGATTTATATTTTTTTGCTCAATTAATGCTTTTTTTATTTTACTTATTTCCATATGTCCTCCTAACTAATACAAAAGTAAACTAATTATATATACTGGTATTATATCACGCATAATAATGATTAGTAAATTATGTAATTTTAATTGACATTTAAAAATATAATGAATTTTAAAAAAACAACAATCTTTTAAACTGTTGTTTTTTAGAAAAGGTTACCAAGAACCTCCTCCTCCGCCACCAGAGCCTCCTCCAGATGATCCTCCACCTGATGAACTTCCTGAAGAACTTCCACTTGAAGAATCTCCACTTGAATAGCTAGATGGATTTGATGACATAGCACCTTCAGCAGAAACCATAGTAGAATTTATAAATGTTCCAAAAGATGAAACATCAAAATTATTAGTACTATCATACCAAGATGGTGCTTTTAGTGATATAGATTCAAATTTTTTAATCCATTTATCAGATACTCCTAAAACATATGTATATGGTAGAATGTCATAAAAATAATTTGGATTTTGCATAACTAAGGACTCCAATTTTTCTTTTTCTACGGTTTCCAAGAAATTTTTAAATCCCTTTAACTTTCCTAATATTTTATTACCATACTTTGTTCTTTTTGGAAGGTATACTAAACATGCTAGCATTCCTAACATGCATACTATTCCTACAATATATCCAATTAAATATGATATATCTTGCGTTAGTGCTGGTAATACGAATAATGCCCAAGGTATACCTCCAAATCCTATGCACCAAATTAATCCAATTATTTTTACTGGAATAGATGTTTTATCGAATAACATTTTTAATAATAGAGACAAAGCAATACCTGGAAAAAGTAATGCAAAAATTAATGTCTCTGGTTGTCCATAAGCAAATATTGGTGGTATTGTAATTAAAAAATATGTAACAATAAGCATTATAATAATAAAAATTTTTTTGTTTGAAGCAGATTTCTCATATATTTTATCTGTATTTGTTTTATTGTTAACATTATGTAATATTCTATTATTTGTTATATAAAAATTATTGTATAACATTTCATCTGTAACTTCTGTTCTCTCATATTCAAATAATCCATCCATAAACCATTGTTCATTTATGTCCGTTCCATCATAATCTTTCAATTTTTTTATTAAAAAATTATTTTCTTCATTTAGATTATTAATTGAAGATTTAAGCCCATATTGTTCATAATCAATTGGAGTATCAATGTTTTTATAAATATCTAACATATTTTCATAATACTTAATTTTTTTTGAATTTGGATTGTTTATTCTTTCTTCATTTATTTTGTTTTGCAATTCAATTATTTTTTTGTCAGCGTTATTTTTTAAATTTTGATTTAAGCCTATTTTTTTAGAATTTAAATCAATTTTCTTATTAACAATTTCTAAGTATCCTTTATTAGCTAAATATATTAATAATGATGTTACATCTTGATTTTCAGCTTTTCCTTTATATAAAAAACCTACCTCTAAACTATTAAGTTCTTCTGGTGGATAAAATTCTACTGTTTCTATTACTTGCTCATCACGACCAAACTTATACCATATTAATGCAGTGACTCCAAGAAAAATTATAGGTAATAAGAAAACAAGATTCATTGCATTGCCAGATAGTTCTGCTCCAACAAAGTATCCTTCTTCAAGTTCGCTTCTAATTGTTAATGCTTCTCCAACTTCAAGTATTCCCTCATAACTTCCTGTTATTTTATTTCCACTAACATTATATTTTACTTTACTATTATCTGTAGAACCCGTTTTTCCTGATGAAAAACCTAGTTTACTAGAATCAAATTCTTTTGGCATTGTTACTGTAAATGTAACATTTCCTATTACTGTATCCCATTCATCTCCTATTATATTATAATATAACTCATCATAACTTTTTATTGGATCTTTTCCTAAATTATAAGTGTATTTTATTACATAAGTTTGTTCTCCTGTTATAGTACGACTTGCAGAACCTATTTGAATTTTATAGTTTCCATTTTCTCTGGATGTAGTATATTCATTATCAACGCTTAAATTTGTTATTTGTGTTCTATTTTTTGATATTGTTCCATCTAATCTTGTAATTGTATTTTTTAATGGAATAGTTCTAAATATTCCATGTTTTGCTACATTAAAATATGCAGTTATTGTCTCTGTAATATCTAATGTATTATTCTCACTAACAATGATATTAACATCATATTTATCTATTACATAATCATAAGACTTATATTGATTATTTTTACTAGGTGTAGTAGATAAAATATCTGATTCAGTTGATAAACTACTAGTATTAATTTCTAAACGATAATAATATATTTCATTAATACTATGTTCATTTAAAATACTTAAATTAGACATTTGATTAAAATTACTTGTTCCTGCTATTGCAGTACCTGAATTATATCCTTGTGCTATTAAGTTATAATTTGAATCATAATAATATACAGTTGATGTATAATCAATAGTTTTATCAGAACTATTTGCAACTACTCCTGTTAAACCAAAGCTTAAAGTAGAAGTAGAAGAATAATCCTTAAATGTAATATTAGAAAAAGATAAATTATCAATAGTTAAACTTTTAGTATTATCATTAATATTTATATATGATGTTTGTTGTGATAAAGCATTTGCATTTGTTGGATAAATTATTGTAAGAGATAATACAACTAATATAAATAAGGATAACCCCTTAATAATTCTTTTCATTGTTTACCTCCATTATAATTCTACTTTTACATTTTCTCTTTCTTCTTCACTTGCTTCAAACATATTTTTTGATTTATAACCAAATATTTTTGCTATTATATTACTTGGGAACATTTCTACTTTATTATTATAAATTCTTACTGTAGCATTATAGTATTTTCTTGAATTTGCAATATCTTCTTCAACTTTTGTAAGTTGACTACTTAAATCTTTAAAATTTTCACTTGCTTTTAAGTCAGGATAAGACTCTGCTAAGGCCATAACTTTATTAATACCTTTTGATAATTGTTCGTTTGTTTTAATTTTTTCATCATTTGACATTCTGTCATATGCACTATTTCGTAAATTTACTACTTCTTTTATAGTATCTTTTTCGTGCTTTGCATATCCTTTCACTGTTTCAACTATGTTTGGAATTAAATCCCATCTTTTTTTCAAATAAACATCCATTGTTGAAAATGCTTCTTTGACTTTATTACTTAATTTTACAAAACTGTTATATGTAACAAATAATGCAATTAAAATAATAATAACTATTGCTATAATTATGTATAGCCACATTATAATCACCTCTTGAGTATAATTATATCATGTATAATCCTGATTAGTAAATTGATAAAATTATAAATTATAATTTATTAATAATTTTACTAATTTTATTTTTTTAATTAATATATATCTTTTTTTTACAAATTATTTACATAATATTTATATATAATTTGTAAAAATAAAATTTCTTGTTTATAATAAATTTAGGAGGATTAATTAAATGAAAAATGAAAAAGAAATAGAAGAATTAAAAAATTTAAGAGAAAAAATAGTAGATGGAGATGAACTTACTTTAGAAGAACTTGATAATATAATTGCTGGTTATCCAGGCGATCAAAATATTCCAAAAGAAAAAAATGAAGAAGAAATTGAAAAAATTGATGAAAGATTAGCTGAAGAACATAGAAGTATGGGTAAATAAAAATTCAAGAAAATCTTGAATTTTTATATTAACTCTATTCTTATTCCTAAAACACCATATTGTTTTTGTTTTTCTTTTGTATAAAATTGTTCTAAAACATTAAGTAATTCATTTTTAGTCATTTTTTTATCTGATAAAATAGAAATATCAAAATCATTAAATAAATCTTTAAAAGTATTATATCTTAATAAACCAATAACTTTTACTTTTATATTTTCTTTTAATGTTGGTTCTTTTAAAAATATAATTGTATCTCCTATTTTAATTTGTTGTCTTTTTTCATCAAATAATCTAAGTTCTATTCTTTTTGTACCATTAAGTATAAAATTATAATATTCAGGTTGTAATTTCATTATATGTTCCATAAGTTTTTCCTTTCTTAATATTTAATTTATACTTTTAAATCTATTATTTACTGTTTCATAAGTTAGTTTTAATTCTTTCGCTATATCAGTAGATGATACTAAATATTCATTATTTTTATAATTTTTTATATGTTCACTTATTAGTTTTAAAAATAATTTATCAGGAATAGTAAATATACTTTTAAAGTATTCTAAGGCTTTTCTATCTGATGAATCATTATCTAATTGATTAAATGATATTTTATATTCATCTGGTATTTTTTTATCTACTAAATATTCTTCTAAACAAATAACTCCTATACCTAATATAATATTTTCAAATATATAATTATTAGTATCATTATATAAATTATTTAATTCTTTATTTATTTTTTTTATAAATTTATCTTTACCATATTTTTTAATATATTCTAATTGCATAGTTCTATTATTTTCTAATAAATATTTAGAATATATTACTAATTTATAATGACCTAAAGTATCTTTTTCTACATAATTATTATATGAATCTCCATATTCTATATCATAATCTACATTAGCAAGTTCTAATAATTTTAGTAAATCATGATATTTTATTGGTCTATTATTTTTAGTTACTCCATCTCTTGTAACTGTAGCCATTATATTAATAAAATTTTGTAAATCTTTTGACATTTTTAGCCTTTCTAATATTGTTTTCCAAAATATATTTTAGTTGTAGCATCACGTCCACATACAACACATTTTCCATCTGGTTCGTTATTATCAAATGGTATACAACGTGATTTTAATCCTAAATCGTCTTTTATTTTATCTTCACATGAAACGTCTCCACACCAATTAACTAATGCAAAACCTGGTTTATTTTGAGCGATATCTTTTAATTCTTCATAAGATTTAACATTATTATAAAGCATAGTATTTCTTCTTTCTAATGCTCTATTATATAGGTTATGTTGTATTTCTATTAAAAGTTCTTTTATTTTTTCTATTGCATCTGATTTTTCTACAACAATTTTTTCTCTAGTATCTCTTCTTACTAAAGTAACTTTATTTTCTAATAAATCTCTAGGTCCTATTTCTATTCTTATAGGATATCCTTTAACTTCACTTTCTGCAAATTTAAAACCAGCAGATTTATCACTATCTAATACTGTATAAGTTATATCATTATTAGATAAACCATCTTTAAAATATTTTACTGTATCAAGTACTTCATCAGCTGTCTTAATTGGCACAATAGATACTTTTATAGGTGCAATATTTGGTGGTAATACTAATCCATAATCATCACTATGAACCATTATTAGACCGCCAATCATTCTAGTTGTTGTTCCCCAAGATGTTTGGTAAACAA
>CANRDR010000007.1 GCA_947629425.1 uncultured Bacilli bacterium
GCCGAAGATAGTGAAAGCGAAAATAGGAAGTCGCCTTTTTTTGTGTGATAAAACAAGTACCATAGGCACTTGTTTGGTAAATATATGTAAACTATGTAAAAAATTATTGATATGAATATATATTTTATTTATAATTATTCTAGGTGATAAAGAATGGATTATAAAATAACATCTAGAAATGTTGATGACACAATGAAATTAGCTGAAAACATCGAATCAGAAAAATTTCCAGGAATGATTATCTGCTTAGATGGAGAATTAGGAAGCGGCAAAACAGTATTTGTTAAAGGCTTTGCGAAGTCTTTAGGACTTGAGGATAATATAACTAGTCCTACATTTAATATAGTAAAAGAATATTTGACAGGAGAAATGCCCTTATATCACATGGATGTTTATAGACTAGAAGATGGTGATGAAAATATAGGGTTTGATGATTACTTTAAAACAGATGGGGTATGTATTGTTGAGTGGTCTGAACTAATAAAAGATTTTTTACCTGATGAAAGACTTGATATACAGTTTGTAGTAATTGATGAAAATACAAGAATTATAAAATTAATACCGCATGGACAAATATATGAAGATATTGTAAATAGTGTAGTATAAATTATAGGTTTTAGAATAATATTTTTATAGATTAGATATTATTCTAAAACTTTTTTATATTTTATATCTGTAAAATTAGGAAAAATATGCTAATTTATTAAAAAATTGTTTGACTTTTAATGTATTCTAACATATAATTTTAAATGGTACATTTTATTTATTCTTTTTATTATTAGATGTGGGAAGTCGAAATAGTATTAGAATAGTGAAAGGAAAAAATATGAAAACATTTATGGAAAAAAAAGAAACAGTTACTCGTAATTGGTATGTAATTGATGCTGAAGGCCTACCATTAGGAAGAGTAGCTACTAAAGCAGCTAACATATTAAGAGGTAAACATAAAGTAACTTATACACCTCATATTGATTGTGGAGATTATGTTATTATTGTTAATGCTGATAAAGTTAAATTAACTGGTAACAAATTAAATGATAAAATTTATTATAATCATTCTGGATATCCAGGAGGATTAAGAGAACGTACTGCAAAAGAAATGATAGAAAAATATCCTGTTGAAATGGTTGAAAGAGCTGTAAAAGGAATGATTCCTCATAATAGATTAGGAAGAAGTATATCAAAAAAACTATTTGTATATGCTGGTTCAGAACACAAACATAGTGCACAAAAACCAATTAGCATAACTATTGATTAGGAGGGAAATAATGGATAAAAAAGTATTTACAGGAACTGGTAGAAGAAAAAGTTCTGTTGCTCAAGTAAGAATGACTCCAGGAACAGGAAAAATTACTATTAATGGCAAAGATGTTAATGAATATATGCCTTTTGAAACACTAGTAATGGATTTAAAACAACCATTAGTAGAAACTAATAATGAAACTACATTTGATATAACAGTAAATGTTAAAGGTGGAGGTTTTTCAGGACAAACTGGTGCAATAAGATTAGGTATAACAAGAGCATTATTAGAATTTGATGCAGATACAGATCAAACAAGAGAAGATTCATATAGAAAAATTCTTAAATCAAAAGGATTTGTTAAACGTGATCCAAGAGTTAAAGAACGTAAAAAATATGGTCTTAAAAAAGCTCGTAGAGCTCCACAATTCTCAAAACGTTAATTTGTTTCGATTTTTAGAGAGTCCAATTATGGACTTTTTATTTGTTTAAAAACAAGTGCTTATAGTACGTATTAACTATAAAAACAATGAATGATATAAAGTTATAATAAAAAATAATCTATTTTATTTAAAAATAAAGTCATTATATAGTTTTTTGCTTGTATTAATATTACTTTTCATATAAAATATTAAAATAAGGAATTGATTTATATGAAAGAAAGTTTAGACTTTTTAAAAAAATTAAATATAGATAAAAATGTTGTATTAGCATGTTCTGGTGGACCAGATTCCATGTGTCTTTTGCATATGTTAAAAAATAATGGATATAATGTAATATGTGCTCATGTAAATCATAATTTAAGAACAGTTAGTGAAGAAGAATACAAATTTGTTGAAAATTATTGTAAAGATAATAATATTATTTTTGAAGGAATGAAAATACAAAATTACAAAAATAATAAATTTACAGAAAATGAAGCAAGAAAAAAAAGATATGATTTCTTTATAGATGTATTAAAAAAATATAATTATAAAGTATTAATAACAGCACATCACGGAGATGATTTAATAGAAACAATATTAATGCGTATAATAAGAGGTAGCAACTTAAATGGATATAAAGGGTTTAGCAAATCATCTAAATTTAAAAATTATTTATTAGTTCGTCCATTAATATTTTATACAAAAAAAGATATAGAAAAATATGTTAAAGATAACAATATACCATATGTAACAGATGATACAAATTTTTCAAAAAAATATACTAGAAATAGAATTAGATTAGATGTTCTTCCAATATTAAAAAACGAATATATAGATGTACATAAAAAGTTTTTAGATTTTAATGAAGAATTAGAAAAAACACAAGATTATATAAATTATCAAGTAGAAGAAATATTAGATGATATTTATAAAGATAATAAATTAGATTTAAAAAAATTTAACAAACAACACAATTTTATAAAATATAAATTAATAGAAACTATATTATATAAATATTATAATGAAGATATTAAACTTATAACAAAAAAACATATTAACTTAATATTTGATTTAATAAATAATACAAATAAAAAAATTAATTTACCTAAAAATTTAATTGTATTTAAAGAGTATGATACATTATTATTTAAAGAAGATAAAAAAAGTAAAGAATATGAATATGTTTTTAATGATTATTTAGAAATAGATAATTTTGGGAAATTAGAAAAAATAGAAGATACAAATGAGAAGAGCAATTATGTTATAAAATTAAATTCTAAAGATATAAAATTACCTTTAAAGTTAAGAACTATTAAAGATGGAGATAAAATTAGTGTTAAAAATTTAAATGGTACAAAAAAAGTTAGCAGAATATTTATAGATGAAAAAATACCATTAAGTGTTAGAAATGATATTCCAGTTTTAATAGATAGCACTGATACAATACTTTGGATACCTGGAATAAAGAAAAGTAAATTTGATTGTTATAATAATGGAATATATGATATAATAATAAAGTACACAAAAAAGGAGAAGAGTAATGAAAAAGAAAAATAATATGACTAAACAAGC
This sequence comes from uncultured Bacilli bacterium, assembly GCA_947629425.1. Taxonomy (GTDB): domain Bacteria; phylum Bacillota_I; class Bacilli_A; order RF39; family UBA660; genus UMGS1124. The sequence continues at coordinate 3,240 of CANRDR010000007.1, forward strand.
AATGCCATATTTAATACTTGCAATTGTATTAATAGGTGCATTGATATTTTATAACTTAGGGCAAATAAAAGTTAATGAATTAACATATGATGAATTAATGAGTGAACTAAGTAAAGATACAGTAAAGACGCTAGAAGTAACTCCTAAATCAAGTGCTGGAGTTTACTACTTAACAGGTACTTTAAAAGATTATAGTAAAAATGAAGTATTTAAAGTAAATGTTCCTTTATCAGAATCTGTATTAGATAGAGTACTTACATATGCTGATAAAAATGAATTTGAAGTAGAAACTAATACTAATCCTGAAAATTCAAGTATAGTTACTATATTAATTAATGTAGTACCATTTGTACTACTTATAGGAGCAACATTCTATTTATTTTCTAAAATATCTGGTGGAAATAAAAATTCAATGGATTTTGGAAAAAGTAGAGCAAAGCTTAGTGAAGATGGCGGTAGAGTTAGATTTACTGATGTTGCTGGATTAAATGAAGAAAAAGAAGAAGTTGCAGAGTTAATTGACTTCTTAAAAAATCCTAAAAAATTCCAAAAGTTAGGTGCAAGAATTCCTAAAGGTGTTTTATTAGTAGGTCCTCCAGGAACAGGTAAAACTTTACTTGCAAAAGCAGTTGCTGGAGAGGCTAATGTACCATTTTATTATATAAGTGGATCAGATTTTGTTGAATTATTTGTAGGTATTGGAGCAAGTCGTGTAAGAGATATGTTTAAACAAGCTAAACAATCAGCACCATGTTTAATATTTATAGATGAAATAGATGCAGTAGGTAGACAAAGAGGAACTGGTTTAGGTGGCGGACATGATGAAAGAGAGCAAACCTTAAACCAATTATTAACAGAAATGGATGGATTTGGTGCAAATGAAGGAATTATTATAATTGCAGCAACAAATAGACCAGATGTATTAGATCCAGCACTTTTAAGACCAGGAAGATTTGATAGACAAGTAACTGTTAGTTTACCAGATCAAAGAGAAAGAGAAGCAATATTGAAAGTACATGCAAAAGATAAAATATTTGATGAATCTGTTAATTTAGAAAATTTATCTAAAAGAACTCCAGGATTTAGTGGAGCAGATTTAGAGAATTTACTTAATGAATCAGCATTACTTGCAGTTAGAAGAAATAAAAAAGCAATAGGCATGGATGAAATAGATGAAGCAACTGATAGAGTATTAATGGGACCTGCTAAAACTAGTAGAAAAATTACTGATAAAGAAAAGAAATTAGTGTCTCTTCATGAAGCAGGACATGCTGTTATCGGATTAAAATTAGAACATGCAAACGAAGTTCATAAAATAACAATTATTCCGCGTGGTATGGCTGGCGGTTATACTATGATGCTTCCTAAAGAAGAAAAAATTGCTATTATGACTAAAGATGAATTGCTTGCAAATATTACAGGATTACTAGGTGGACGTGTTAGTGAAGAATTATATTTTGGTGAAATATCTACAGGTGCATCAGATGATTTCTCAAAAGCAACTAAAATTGCAAGAAGTATGGTTACTGAATATGGTATGAGTGATTTAGGACCAGTACAATTTGAACAAAAAGAAGAAGGAGTATTCTTAGGAAGAGATTACAATAAATCAAGAAACTTCTCAGATGCAGTTGCATTAGAAATAGATCAAGAAGTAAGAAAAATAGTTAATGAATGTTATAAGAAAGCTACTAAAATATTAAAAGAAAATGAAAAATTAGTTAAACTATTAAGTGATACTTTAATAGAAAAAGAAACTATTACTAAAGAAGAAATAGATGAATTAGTTAAAAATGGTAAATTATCAAGTAAAGTTTCTGAAGTAGATACTGATTTAGAAGAATCTAAAGAAGAACAATAATTAGAAAATTACTTTTATAGTAATTTTTTTTACGTTTTTATTGCATAAAAAAAACTAAGGGATTATAATAAGTTCCATGAAGGAGATTTATTCATATGGATTTAGGAAAAATGATTGAAGAACTTAATTATACAAAAGCTAAAGTTCTTATGGCAGAAAATGAGTTAAAGTTCATAATATGTAATGAAAAAAGCAGAAAAATAATAAATTATATTTTATTTGGATTTTTGCCTATAATTACTATAATTTTAGGTAATATAATGGTCATAAATATTATATATAATATACCTGATTTAATTGCATATTATATTTTTTGCTTTATTATTCTAGTTTTAGCAAAAAGTTTTTCATCTTTTTGTTTTGGCATAAAGAAAAAAAATAAAGAAAAAATAATACAATTAGAATTATCTTTAAAAGATTATAAAGACAAAGCAAAAGATTTAGAATTAAATGTAAATAAAACGAAAGAAAATATAAGAAATATTAATAGTAAAAATAATACAAAAACGAATATAAATTTGGCTGAATTAAAAAATAATGAACTAGATGAATCAAAATCACTACAATTAAAACCATTTAATAAACAAAAATAGTTATTAATGTATTTTAATAATTTTTTTTATTTTAAAAACTATAAAAGATAAAAAATTGTTTAGACAATTAAATATATATATGATAAAATTAATTATGTGTAAGAATTAAAAAAGGCAGTGGTAAAAATGACAAAAATTATATCTTTAGTAAATCAAAAAGGTGGTGTTGGTAAAACAACATCTAGTATTAACTTAGCAGCATCATTAGGTAAATTAGGTAAAAAAACGTTAATTATAGATTTAGATCCACAAGGTAATGCCACAACAGGATTGGGTATAAATAAAGGAGAAATATCATACAGTGTTTATGATGTTTTAACTGAAAATTGTGATATAAAAAAAGCAATAATCAAAACTAAATTTACTAATCTTTCAATACTGCCTGCAACAATTAATTTAGCTGGAATTGATATTGAGTTAGTAGAAAAAGCGTATCAAGATGCTAAATTTAGAAAAAATGAACAATTAAAAAATAGTATAGTAACACTTGACAATAAATATGATTATATAATAATTGATTGTCCACCATCATTAGGTTTATTAACAACTAACGCATTAGTTTGTAGTGATTCAGTTATTATACCAGTACAATGTGAATTTTTTGCACTAGAAGGTATTACACAACTATTAAACACAATAATTATGACACAAACCAGACTAAATCCTAGTTTAAAAATAGAAGGTGTATTGTTAACATTATTAGATTCAAGAACAGTATTAGGATTACAAGTTGTTGAAGAAGTTAGAAAATTTTTTAAAGAAAAAGTTTTTAATACAATAATTCCAAGATTAATAAGATTAGTTGAAGCACCTAGTCATGGAGAACCAATTATAGAATATGATCCATTAAGTAGAGCAGCTGAAGCATATTTAAATTTAGCTAAGGAGGTTATATCAAGAGATGGAGAGTAAAAGAAAAGCATTAGGAAAAGGTTTAGAACAACTATTTAATAGTGAACCTTTAAATTTTGAAACACTTAATAATTTTGAAAAAGAAATTGTTAATACAACTAAAGAAAGTGACATAGTAAATATTAAAATAAGTGAAATTAGAAGTAATCCACATCAACCTAGAAAATATTTTGATGAAAAAGCATTAGAAGAATTAGCAGATTCTATTAAAGAACATGGTGTAATAGAACCAATTATTGTTAAAAAAAGTATAAAAGGTTATGACTTAGTAGCAGGTGAAAGAAGAACAAAAGCAGCAAGATTAGCCGGACTTGAAACAATACCTGCAATAATAAAAGATTTTACAGATCAACAAATGATGGAAATTGCATTGATTGAAAATATACAAAGAGAAGATTTATCCGCAATAGAAGAAGCAATTGCATATAAAAATTACATAGATGAAACAGGTTATACACAAGAAGATGTAGCTAAAAAATTTGGAAAATCAAGAAGTTATATAACAAACTTATTAGGTCTTTTAACACTTCCAACAAATGTACAAAATGAAGTAACTAATGGTACTATTAGTATGTCACATGCAAGAGTATTAAGTAAAATAGAAGATGATAAATTAATAGAAGATCTTGCTAATAAAATTATAGAAGATGAAATAAGTGTAAGAGAGTTAGAAAATTTAAGTAGAGAAGAAAATATAGTAAAAAAGAATAAAATAAATAGAACTAATACTATAAATCCTAAATATAAAATATATGAAAATGTATTAAGAGATTTAGTTGGTACAAAAGTACAAATAAGTAAAAATAAAGTAACTATACCTTTTGATTCAGAAAAAGATTTAGAAAGAATTTTAGAAATTTTAAATATAGATATAGAAGAGGATTAATATGCTATCACTTTTAAAAAGAAAAGAAGTATATGGAACTATTTTAATATTACTAATTACTTTTATTATATATAGATTAGTAAATAAATTTATAAATAGAATAGTTATTAAAGGTAAAAATGATTTAGAAATAAAAAGAAGAAAAACATTAATAACACTATTTAATAATATATTTAAGTATGTAATATTAATATTGATGGTATTATTATTAATGTCTTTATATGGTATAAATACTGCTAGTATAGTTGCAGGATTAGGTGTTGCTGGAGTAGTAATAGGATTTGGACTTCAAGATGCACTAAAAGATATAGTTAGTGGTATAAATATTATTATGGATGATTACTTTGTTGTAGGTGATATTGTAGAGTATAATGATTTTATGGGAACTATCATAGAATTTGGATTAAAATCTACTAAAATAAAAAAATTAACTGGTGAGGTTTTAATTATTGCTAATAGAAATATAGATAAAATAATAAATATTAGTAAAGAAAAAGCATCAATTGTATTATATATACCTACTGCATATGAAGAAAAATGTGAAAAAGTAGAAAAAGTTTTAAATGAAGTATTAAATTATTGTAAAGAAACTTATAGTGATATTAATCAAGTAGAATATATGGGCATAGAAAATTTTAATTCTTCTTCAATAGATTATGCTATTAAAATTACTTGTAAAAGGGAAACACAATGGGATATTAAAAGAAAAGTATTAAAAGAAATAAAAATTGCATATGATAAAAATAATTTAAAAATACCTTATAATCAAATGGAGGTACATAATGGAAAAAACATATAAATTAGGGGATACAGTAATAATGAAAAAACCTCATGCTTGTAAAGAAAATGAATGGCTTATTACTAGAGTTGGTGTTGATATAAAATTAAAATGTAAAAAATGTAATAGAGAAATAATGTTAGATAGATTTGATTTTGAAAAAAAATTAAGGAGAGTTTTAAATGAAGAAAATTAAAAAATTAAGAGAAAAAATAGTTCTTCATCCTATAATGTCATTTTTAATATTAACTTTAATTGTTATAGTATTAAGTGGAGTACTATCATTATTTGATGTAACAAGTTCTACTAGTAGTGTTAATGTTAAAAACGGGACATTAGAATCAACAATGGTAACTGTAGAAAATTTATTTAGTTTAAAAGGATTAAAATATATTTTTTCAAATACATTATCTAATTTTGCATCATTTACTCCATTAAGTATGCTAATAATTACACTATTAGGTATAGGTATAATGGATAAAACAGGATTTTTAGATACTTTATTTTATGTATTAACTAGAAAATTAAGAAAAAATGTTGTTACGTTTATATTAGTGTTTATATGTATATTATCTAGTATTATTGGAGATATATCATTTATTATTTTAATACCGCTTGCTGCATTATTATTTAAGTATGGTAAAAGAAATCCACAGGCTGGAATAATAACCGCATTTGCATCTATTAGTTGTGGTATAGGTGTTAATATATTTTTAAGTTCTGTTGATGCATCTTTATTAAGATATACAGAAAGTGCTGCTAGTATAATAAAAAGTGATTATAGTATCCATACGATAGGTTTCTTTATTATAATGTTATTAGTATGTTTTGCATTATCTTTTATAATAACAGATGTTACAGAAAAGAATATTATTCCAAGATTAAAAAAAGTTGAAGTAGATGAAGAAGAAAAAACTGTTTCTAAAAAAGAAGTAAGAAGTTTATATATATCTTTAATAGTTGGATTAATATATATGGTTATATTTATATATAATATTATTCCAGGTGTACCTTTTGGTGGAAATCTATTAGATTATACACAAGAATTATATATTGATAAATTATTTGGATATAATTCGTTCTTTAATTCAGGATTTGTATTTGTTGTAACTTTATTATTCTTCATTTTAGGTTTAGTATATGGCGTTTTGACTAAGAATATAAAGAATCAAAGAGATATGTGTGATAATTTAAGTCATTCATTAGATAAAGTAGGTAAAGTATTAGCGTTAATATTTTTTGCTTCAATGTTTATATCAATTTTAAAATATTCAAATATAGGAACACTTTTTGTATCTATACTTACAAATATAATTAATAAGACAAATTTTACAGGTATTCCTTTAATTATTTTATTATTTGTATTTTCTGCAATTTCTACATTTATATTACCGGCTTCAATAAATAAATGGGCAATACTTAGTCCTATAGCAGTACCAGTATTAATGAATTCGGGAATTTCTGCTGAATTTGCTCAAGTTATTTTTAGAGCAGGTGAATCAATCACTTATGCTTTAACTCCTGCAATGGCTTATTTTGTAATATATTTAGCATATATGGAATTATATGATGATGAAAAACAGGGTATAGGTTTATTTAAATCATTAAAATATATGATACCTTATTCAATTAGAACATGTTTCTTATGGATTGTAGTATTAATAATTTGGTATTTAATTTCAATACCATTAGGTATAGGAACATTTCCTACCTTATAAAAATTCAATTTTAATAAATTGAGTTTTTTTTATATAAAGCTGTTGACAATATATGTAGCACGTGCTAAAATGATATTAGAAAGAGAGGAATAGTATGAATAATATTATAGAAGACATTAGAAAAAAGCAAAATGAACTTGTTATGATGGTAAATAATGTATTTGATGATATAGTTAGAAGTGTTTCTGAACTTAATTCAAATAATTTGTCTCATATTGATAGCGAATATGAAACAGTTTGCCCTATTACAAATATAGGAGGATTTAAAGGAAAGAAAGTTATTGCAGTTATAATACATAATGAAAGAATAATTACACCAACATGGAAAAAAGCTGTAAGTGTAATTTTGACAGATGTAATAAAAGATAAAGAATATAAAGATAAAATGTATAATTTATGTGATAAGATGCTAGGTCGTATTAGAAATAGATTAGCACATACAAATGAATCAATGAGAAGCGCTATAAAATTAGATGATAATTTATATATAGAAACACATTATGATACTGAAACTTTAATGAGATTTTTATTAGAAATACTAAATGAACTAAACTATAATTATAATGATATAAAGATTGTAATTAAAAGTTAAATCAAGAAAATATAAGAGGTGATGTTATGAAAAATGATGTTAAAGTAGATAAAGAAATTGCAGAGTTACTATATAAAGGAATGTTAAATATGAGAGAGTTTTTATTAAATAAAGAACCTCATATAAAAAAATATAAACATTATAGAAAATTACATAGTGATGTTTTAAATAGTATGATTAGTTATATTGAAAATGGTCATTATAATTTATCACAACAATTAGATTGTGTTACTGATGATTTACTTAAAGAAGTAAATGGAGATGCTGATAAATTAAAAATATCTTTAGATTTATCTGATTATAATGAATATAGAATTTATATGGAACATCAAATATATAAAAATCATGATAATATGAAAAGTATAACAGAAGAATATTTAGAGAAAAATAAATTTAAAAATAAAGAAAAAGTAGATATGTTAATTGCAATGAATAATTCTTTTATATCTTTTTTTAAGATAGTTAATAAAGAATATGAAGGCTATGTAACTATTATTGATCTTATTACAAATAAAGAATATAAAATAATTGATATATCTTTAAGCAATCCTGTTTATAAGAGCAATATTATTTTATATGCTAGATTAATAGAAATTGATGATATAAGTTTTTTAATTTCATTATGTAGTTTTCCTAATAATATTAAAGTATTAAATAATTATATAAAAAAATTAAAATATAAGAAAAAAAGTAATTTTATAAAAACTTTAGAAGTATATCATTTTAATAAAGAATATGGTTTAAAGTTCGTAACTAATAATATAATATGATATTGTAATAACTTATAAATTAATATATAATAGTTTACATAAGTTAAATTTTATTGGAAAGTTGGTAGTATATGAAAAAAGAAGAAATAACTTTAAAAAACACTAAACAAGAAATATTAGATGCATTGAATGAGGCATTAGAAAGAGAAAAAAACAGATGATTTACAAAAAGAATATGATTTAAAAAGTAAAACTTTAAAATTAGAAAGAGATAGAGAAACTGAAGAATATATTATAAAATTAAAAGGGAAAAAGAAATTGAAAATAATAAATGGGAAGATGAAAAAAGAAATAGAGAAACATCTTTAAAGTTAATGGAAGAAGAAACTAAAAAGTTATTAGAAGATGCTAAAAATAAAGAAAATTATGTAAAAGATTTAGAAACTCAAGTGTCTAATATACCTAATTTATTAAAAGATGAATATGAAAAAGGTAAAAAAGAAACAACTATATTACTTGAAAAAGAAAACAAATATTCTATTGATTTATTAAAAAAAGATTATCAAAACACTATTGATAGACAAAATGATAAAATAGAATCTTTAAAAGAAGAATTAGAAAAAGTTAATAGTTTAAATGTATCTTTACAAGAAAAAGTAGATAAAGCATATAAAGAATTAAAAGAATTAGCAACTAAAACTGTTGAAGCAAATGGTGGAGTTAAAATATTAGGAAATAACAATCAAAACGAAAGTAAGTAGTATTATGAATAGTAGTATGTTTGATGAAAGAAAAATTGATCAAAATTATAAATTTAGAAGATATTTAAAAGAGCATGCAGATGAATTAGAACTTGATAGACAATTTAAAATGTTACATGAAAAATATTTTAAAGATTTTGATTGCTCTAAATGTAGAAATTGTTGTAAAAGGTTAGGCGTTTCTATGAGTGAAATAGAATTAGATAAAATATGCAAATATTATAATTTAGATAAATCTAATTTAATAAATAATGTATTAAAAGAAGAATATGGAGAATACATTGCATCTCCTTGTCCATTTCTAAATAAAGATAATAGTTGCAAAATAGAGAAATGTTTACCAAAATCTTGTATAGAATATCCTTATACTAATAAAAGTGAAAGATTATATAGTTTATTAGGTGTTGTTAAAAACAGTGAAGTATGTCCTGTTGTGTATAAGATATTAGAAGAATTAAAAACAATTTATAATTTTAAATAAAATACGTACTATGAGCACTGATTACACACTCGAGTAAAAATTAGAAATAATAAAAAATAACTATTTTGATTTAGTTATTTTTTTATCTATTCTATTATTAGTAATTACATGCTTTTTATCATATGTAATTAATTCAGCACTGCTTACACCAATTTTATTTGCAAATTTATCTAATAATTCTAATGTAGGTTTTCTTCTGCAATTTTCTAATTGATTTATATATGATAAAGTACTATTTAATTTTTCTGCAAATTTTTCTTGTGATAAATTGAATTTATATCTATAATATTTTAAATTTATTGCAAGTATTTCTCTACTATTCATAATAATTTATCACACCTTTCAAACTTATTATATATTTTCAATATTTTTTAGTCTTTTATACAGGTATGATAAAAACATTGCGTTAAAATATAATTCATGTTATAATTTTTTCAGAATAAAATAAGAGAGGTTAAATTATGAAGTTTAATAAAATATTTATTGTTATATTGTTAGGAATTTTATTAATTCCATGTAGAAATGTTTATGCTAAGACAATAACCGTAGATGATGTGGTTGAAGAATATAAAAATACTTTTCATTACAAAACAATTTCAGAGTCAAATGAATATGATGCTCATTTTATTATAAATAAAAATAACAAAAATATTGTTTTAATCAATAAAGGTGAAGAACTATTAGCACTTGATTATACAGATGATTATATAGAATATAGCGGTCCTGTTATTGAAAATGTAGGTACAACTTATAATTGGGCATTTATGTATGGTATGAAAGGATTAGTTGAGAGTATAATAAGATTAGCAGGGTATGATAATACAACAATTTCTTTAAAATTTAATGGTGAATCAAATATGTTACAGGATGAAAATAAAATAATACAATACAAAGGGGGTAATTCATTTGAATATGATAGTGATGTAGGATATAAAGGTATTTTATTAGAATATTTTAAAATTTCTTTAAATGAAAGTGATATAAAAACTTTAGTTACAACAAATGGTGAAAAAATAAATAAATATATTGATTCTGTACCTACCATAAAATTAGGATATATAACATCAAGTTCTATAGGCATAAATTTATCAATGGAGTTGCAAGATGAATATGATTATCCTAGTTGTTATATATATAGAAGTGTAAGTTATGATGGAGAGTATGAAAAAGTACAAGAAACAAGTTGTAATGGTACTGGTACTATTATTGATAATGATTTGAATGCTAATACGACTTATTATTATAAGGCTATTGTAAATGGAGGCAATAAATATAGTGAAATAGTATCTGCAACAACAAAAAGTGAAGATATAGAAACAAATAATAAAAGTGATAATGAGAATACAAATTACAATAATGGTGAGACAGGTACAACTAATAATCCAAACACCGGTATAATATCTATCACAATTTCTAGTATTATTTTAGCAACTATAGGTTTTATAATATTCTTTGTTATAAAAAAGAAAAATTATTTTAAATTTAATTTATAAACAAAACAGTACTATAAGTACTGATTTAAAATTATTTGCATATTAAAAAGTTTCTGATAGTAATTTTTAAAAATTATATTTCATTTTTATTTAAATTATAAGTGATAGTTTTGCTATATCTTTTTTTAATTTATAAAATATTGATTAATTTACTACTATTTATCTTCAAAATTTTATCTTAATATTATTGATTTAAAATATATTTCTTGAAATTCTGTTAAAGCTCTTATTGCATCATCTGAATATTTTTTACCACTAGGAACAACTATTAGTTTGTCATCATCATCATTTGTTCTATGAATTATTGCAATAACTTCTCCTTCAAATGTATCAATTGGTTCAAAAACACCTAAGATATAAGCATCTAATTCTTCTCCATCACCACTAATAGTATTTGGAATAAATCCATAATTTACCATATACATAAAACCATGTTTAGGATGATATGTTCCTAACTTTCTATCGATTTTAACTGTTACTTTTTTTCCTAAAAATTTTTTTGTTTCCATTTATACCTCCATATAGCTATTATAATAGCAATTAATTTATCTATCAAGATTACATTTCTTTTATTTTTTTTGATAACTCTTATATTATTGATTAATAATAACTAGTGCTATAAGCACTAGTTATTTAAAAAACAATAGTATTTAAAAAATTATAGTAAACATAGGCGATTAAAATGAATTATGATAGCCTTTAAAAGGCGTATAATTGACGCTGGACCCCAAGAAGAATAAACCCAAGTAAAATAGAACTAGTTGTAGCAAATGATAATCTATAAAATTTAATACTTTAAAGTAAGAATACTTTTTAACAAAAGTATTTTCATCTATTAAGTAATTCTATTAAAAACTAATGATTTATGAAGTTCTTTCGTGTATAATAAATATATCTAAAAACTTGTGAGATGTGACCTTATAGTTCTTAATAAATAATCATAATAACTAATCATGAGATAGAATTTATTATAAAAAGTAAACATTTAATTAACATAGAGATATTTATGAATATCCACTACAAAATTTGAATGAAATGTTAAATAATAAAAAGAGAAAAAATTTAAAAAAAGATAAAAACGTAATTATATTATTAGAAAAATATGTTAAAGAGAGGGAAAAAATGGGAGAATATGTTGATTTATACAATGAAAATAAAGAATTAACTGGAGAAAAAATTTTTAGAAAAAAAGGTGAAAAAGCTGAAACTCCAAAAAACAAATATACAATAGTTGTTTTAGCATTTATAATTAATTCAAGAGGACAATATTTAATACAGAAGACTTCGGCTAGAAAAAAAGGAGTGTGGGCTTTTCCTGGAGGACATGTAAAAAGTGGACAATCTAGTTTGGAAGCAATACATGAGGAATTGCTAGAAGAAATGGGAATTGATGTGGCTTTATCTAAAATAAAATTATTTAAAACATATAAATATGAGAATGCCTTTAAAGATGTTTATATAATTAATAAAGATATTAATATGAAAGATATAAAATTAGAAGAAGATGAAGTAGAAAAAGTAAGTTATTTAAGTAAAAAAGAAATAATTGACTTAATAAAGAAAAATGAAATAAGAAAAACAAATTTAGATGCAATAGATGATATTTTTTATTAAAAATAATAGTTTATTATTATTTTATATTAAAATAAGTTATATTTTATGTACTATTTGTAAATTTTTTATTTTCTTTCTTTTCATTCTCTTATTTTTTACACCCCAGTCAAATTTTTATAATTGTAAAAAATTGATAAAACTGCTATAATACTTATCAATTAGGTGTGTGGTACTATGTTGAATGAAGAAAAAATATTGATTTTAGATAAAAATAATAAAGATATTACAACTAAAGTAATTGATTCTTCATCAACAAAAGTTATAGTTAATTATGGTAAAAACAATTATTCTTATAAACGTAATAGTTTAAAGATTTTATCAAATCCAATAATTCTTGACAATTGTATAATAACAACATCGATAACAACTCTTTCAAACATTTCAAAAGTTATTAAATTTGATAACTATATAAAAGTATTTTTTAATAATGGTAAAAATAAACTTTACAATGAAGCAAACTTAACAATAAAAAACAATATACTAAATAATAGTAATGTTTCAAAAGTTTTTAATTATTTTCAAGAAATGTCATTAAAACTTAAAATAAGTGATGTTGTTCCTGAATCTTCAAAAGATGATTCTGACTTTTTATCTAACATTTATAAAAAAATAAACTTTATTAATGAAGATTCAGTAGTAAATGAATATATAAATGGTTTACCTAATTTAAATTTATCCATTAAAAATAGCAATAAAATATATCCTTTTAGTTTTAATCTTAGCCAACAAAAAGCAGTAGAGAATGCTTTTGAAAATAAAATTAGTGTTATTGAAGGACCACCAGGTACAGGAAAAACTCAAACAATATTAAACATAATATCAAATGCTATTATAAATAATAAAACAGTAGCTGTTTTATCAAATAACAATAGTGCTACTGATAATGTATATGAAAAATTAGAAAAACAAAACTTAGGATCTTTGTGTGCTAAATTAGGTAAGTATGATAATATAACTAAATTTTTAGAAAATCAAAAAGATATAAAAAAATATCCCAGTAATTGGATTTTAAGTGATAACCAAGTATCAAAAATAGTAACAAGTTTATCATCTATGAATTATGATATTAAATGGTATTTAAAAGAAAAAAATGAAATAGCGATTATGAAACAAGAATTAGATCAGTTAATTGTAGAAGAAAAGTATTATAAAGATATGCAAAAATTATCTTCTTTAAAAAACATATCTTTACCTGATTTTAATTCTATAGAATTACATGATTTTTTGCTTTATTTAAATAGTAAAAAAAATAAAAAAGAGCATTTTAGTAAAAAAATACAATATTTATCATTTATAAAATTTAAATTTTACAATAAAGAAATTTATAAATATAATATAGAAGATATTTTAGATTCATTAGAATTCTCATATTATAAAAAAAGAATAGAAGAATTAAGAACAATTATTGATGAAAGAGAAACAAATATTAAAAAGTTGCAACTAGAAGAAATGCTTAAAAAATATACAAATGAATCTATGATGATATTAAGAAACGTTGTCTATAAAAACTATAATAATAAGAAAATATATGATAAAAAAACTATCAAGAATACTGAAGAGCTAGTAAAGGATTATCCTATTATTTTAAGTACTACTTATTCTTTATTAAACTCTATTGATAATAACTTTATGTTTGATTATATTATTATTGATGAATCGTCTCAAGTTGATTTAATATCATCTTTTCCTGCTCTTACTAAAGCTAAAAATATAATAATAGTAGGTGATTCAAAACAATTACCTAACATAATTGATAGCAATAATAAAAGTGAATACAATGAAATATTTAAGAAGTATAATATAGATAATAAATTTAATTACACAGAAAATAGTTTGTTAGATTCAATAAAAAAAGTTAATAATATTTTAGAACCAGTAATATTAAAAGAACATTACAGATGTCATCCTAAAATTATAAATTTTTGTAATAAAAAATTTTATGATAACGAGTTAATTATATTATCAGAAGCATCAAATAATGAACCTATAAAACAATATAAATGTGTTAAAGGTAATCATGCAAGAAAAAATAATAATAGTCAGTTTAATGATAGACAAGCAAGAGTAATTGAAAATGAAGTTATTCCAAAAGAAAAAATAGATATATATAATGATTCAGTAGGTATAATTACACCATATAAAGAACAAAAATTATATTTAAAAAATTTGTTTAAATGTGATAATTTAGCTATTGATACAGTACATGGTTTTCAAGGAAGAGAAAAAAGCATTATTATTTTTAGTACAGTTGCTAATGAAATAACTAAATTTTTAGATAATCCTAACTCTATAAATGTTGCTGTTTCTAGGGCTATAGATAAATTATATCTTGTAACACCATATGAGTATAAATCGAAAGATAATTCTAATATATCTAATTTAATTAGTTATATCAATTATAATAATTTTGAGATAGTTCAAAGTGAAATAGCTTCTATATTTGATTTATTATATAAAGCAAATGAAAAAGAAAGAAAAAAATATTTAGAATCTCATATAATTGTTTCAAAATTTGATTCTGAAACAATTATGTATAATACTATTAAAGATGTATTAAAGTTAGATGAATATAAAACGTATGATGTAAAAGATAGAGTTTATCCATTAAGAAAAGTTGTTACAAATAGAGAATTATTAACTATAGAAGAATTAACTTTTATAAAACAAAATTCACATATTGATTTTCTTATATATAATAAATTCGATAATAAACCAGTATTAGCAATTGAAGTTGATGGATTTTATTTTCATAATAGAGAAAAACAAATCATAAGAGATAGAAAGAAAGATAATATCTTAAAAAAATGTAATATTCCAGTGTTAAGATTCAAGACTAATGAATGCAATGAATATGAAAGAATAATCAATAAACTTAATGAAATAATATCTCAAAGTTAAACTAATATTAATATCTATGTTTATAAAAGATAGATATTTGTGTAAAATTAAAGTTACTTAATAGATATCAGGATAAAGTTTTATTTAAACAGTTGAGTATGTTATAATAATAGTATAAAAAGGAGTGATTACTCTATGAAAGTTGTACTTATGAATAAAAACGTAGAAATTTTAATAGCGGAATATGATACTGCAACAAGTGTATTTACTAAAATATATGACGTTAAAGATATTAATTATGCACCATATATATTAAAAAGTTTTTATATAGAAAATGATATTAATGACACTCCTTTTAGAACTAATTTAAGTGAATGGTTTAAAGGTAGAGGTATTCCATCATGGCGTGATAAATTAGATTTATTATTACATAGATTAAATATAACTGCACCTTATGAACTTTTAGATAAGGCTTTTGGTTTATCTTTATCAGATCAATATTGGTTAAAACCTTATGATAGTAATATTTCATACGATGATATTAATTTTTTTGATAATGATTTTGATTATGCTGAATTCATGGAAGCATCTTTATCAATAAATAGTAGTCAAATAACAAAGGAAACTTCTTTAAAAACTCCTAATAATACAACAGATGGAATGCTTAAAAAGGCTTGGATTATAGATAATGGAATAAGATATTTATTAAAAAGTGGTTATAAAAATGATAGTTTACAACCATTTAATGAAGTATTAGCAAGCGAAATATGTGAACGTTTAGGATTTAATCATGTAAAGTATACAATTGATACATATAAAGATATAGTAGTATCAAAATGTCCTTGTTTTATAACTAAAGATACAGAATTTATAACTTGTAATCAAATAAAAAATGATATGGAACGACATGATAATTTAGAAGATTATGAAGAATATATTAAAAAATTAGAAGATAATGGAATAGAAAATGCTCGTGAAAAAGTAGAAAATATGTATATTTTAGATTATATTGTTATGAATGAAGATAGACACTTAAATAATTTTGGAATTATAAGAGATGTTAATACTTTAAAATGGTTAGATGTTGCTCCTATATTCGATAATGGACAAAGCTTAAATATAGAATATTATGATGAAGAAGAAGTACATATTTCAGGTAACGGAAGATTGTTTTATGAAGTAAAACCTTTTGATGAAATAATAAAATTAATAAAAAATATAAAAAGAATAGATATAAGTAAATTAGATGGAATAGTAGAATGGTTTGATGATTTATTACATCAATATCAACGTTTAACTGGATATTCTGATACTAGAATTCATAGATTATGTGTTTTGTTAAATAGGCAAATTAATAAATTAAAAGAATTAATTGTAAATAATGATTAAATATTTTAATAATTTTAAAAAAGAATATCAAAGTTTTTATTCATATTAAATAATTACGAATTGGAGTTAAAAAGTTTTAAAATTTAAAGTAGGAATAGAAAGCTTAGAAGATAAAATGGAAAAGACAGCAAAAAAATATTCTGTGGAAAAAGCAAAAGTAATTAGTACGAAATATACTAAGTTGTAGAGGTGTGAAGTATGGAAAATTATAATAATTATATAGAAGATATGGCAGAACTTTAAAAAAAGAATATGAAGCATTAATTGGAAACAAGAGCAAAAATCTTGATAGTAGAATTTATAGGAAAATTTGTACTCCTATGGCTACTGCATGCGAAGATGAAGTTGCACGTTTAGTTTCAAAGGTTTTAGATGAAAAATATATGTATTTAATAGATGTTTATTTAAAAAAAGGAAAAGAAGATCAAAGGCAAAAAGGCTATCGTCCTGATATAGTAATAATGGAACCCTATGATAATGGTATTAAAGTTTAATATTTTATATACTAATACTCTGCAAACTTCAAAGGAAAATAATGTAAATGTCAATAGGTTTTTGGACAATTCTATATTACCATTTACATTACTATGTAATTTTTTATAACTAATTTTTTAAATATTATATGCTTTCAAAAAACAGTACTTATAGTACTTATTATCAATTAATAGTATAAAATTTATTTATAATATAAGATATTTGCACCAAAAAAGTAAAAGTACATAAAATATCGTAGGTGATTAAAATGAACTATGATAGAGCTTTAAAAGGCGTTGTTATTGATGCTGGACATGGAGGTATCGGTTAAATCCAAAAATAGAAGAAATGACTATTTTGGTAAGTAAATACAAGAGTTTA